>JAYEIY010000027.1:0-3634 GCA_034660375.1 Verrucomicrobiota bacterium | reverse complement strand
TAGTAGATATTCAAGATTTGCCCCGCTTTAAATTGATGTAAAACAGAGTCTCAATTTTTTTCGTCATCAAATACTGCGTGTGCCCCTTTTAAAAAATTTTCAATTCTACAATATATTTCATGGGGAATTTTGAGACATTACAGATTGTACAATGCTTTACTTTTCCATCATTTTTATATGTTTCTCGGACAAGATAGGTTTTGTAGATTTTTCCGTTTTTTTTACTTTTATGGTTTCAATAAACAGAATTTCTCCTTTTCGTATAATATCTTTTTATAGTAATTTTCTATCTAGAGAACGGAATTGAATTGCTTCATTAAGATGTTTTTCTTGGATATTTGTTTCTCCTGCAAGATCGGCAATTGTTCTGGCAACACGTAGTATTCTGTCGTATGCTCTTGCACTGAGAAATAGTTCTGATATAGCATTTCTTATTACGGTGAGTTCTTTTTTGCGGAGTCCGCAAAATTCTTCTACATCGGTTGAACTCATTTGTGAGTTGCAGTGGATTGGTCTATTTTGGAAGCGTTCATTCTGAATTTTTCTTGCTTTCATTATTGTGATTCGTTTTTGTTTCGATGTCTCGCCCACTCTTTTCCCGAGGAGTTCTTTTTCTGAAAGAGCGGCAAGCTCCACGTGTATATCTATTCTATCCAGGAGGGGACCAGAAATGCGCGAGCGATAATTATTTATTTTTGTTGCTGTACACCGGCACTCCTGCTGAAGGCTTCCATAGTATCCACAGGGGCACGGATTCATTGCTGCTAAGAGCATAAAATCTGCGGGAAAAGTATATGAACCAGCAGCTCTAGACACGGTAATTTTGCCATTTTCCAGAGGTTGTCTCAATGTTTCAAGGACACCACGTTTAAATTCTGGTAATTCATCAAGAAAAAGAACTCCGTTATGTGAGAATGAAATTTCTCCTGGGCGAGGGTTGGATCCACCACCGATAAGTCCGACATCACTGATGGAATGATGTGGATCTCTAAATGGTCTGCGGGTTACAATGGGCGTATTATCTTCAGCAATGATTCCGCCGATGCTGTGTATTTTGCTTATCTCCAATGCTTCTTCAAAATTCATGGGCGGTAGAATTGATGGCATACGTTTTGCCAGCATTGATTTTCCTGCTCCAGGGGGACCGACCATTATTACATTGTGTCCGCCTGCTGCAGCTATCATAAGGGCACGTTTGGCAACAGTTTGTCCTTTTACGTCTGCAAAATCGGCATCATAAGTATCTTTCAAGGCTGCATTCAGATCCAGAGTTGTTTTATGGGGAGTAAGTTGAAAATTCCCGTTAAGAAAATCTACTGCCTGTTTAAGATGTTCTATGCCAAAAACCTTGAGATTATTAACAACAGCAGCCTCTTCGGCATTTTCCTGTGGAACGAGCAAAGCGGATGCTCCATGTTCTTTTGCGTGAAGGGCAATAGGCAAAATCCCCTTCAAAGGACGAACTCTTCCATCGAGGGCAAGTTCACCGACTGTAACAGCTCTTCCAAGTATATTTTTATCTATTCCTCCGGTAGAAGCTATCATTCCCAATGCAATAGGCAAATCAAAGGAAGCTCCCTCTTTTTTCACATCAGCTGGAGCCAAGTTGACAATGGTAATACCGCTAGGAAAAGACAAACCGCAACTGTAGATTGCGGATTTTATTCTTGATTTACTCTCTCTTACGGCCATATCAGGAAGTCCTACAATCTTAACAAGATCTTCCATGCCCGCCTGAGTTGCATTTATCTCTATTTCAACGGAGTATGCATCAATTCCTTCGAGTGCAGCACTCCAACTTTTCGTTAACATTAATCATTTCCTATCAATTTATTAAATTATTTCACATGCACTGTTGAGGTATCTCCATAGGCGACATATGATTTCACTGCTTCCTCGCTCATTGCTTCAATCCTATATTGGGCATATAATTCATCTGGCAAATAGATCAGTCTGAAACCTGCACATGGAACACGTTGTTTTTTGGGTCTTCCTACCAATTTTGAGAGACAAGTACAAAATTCAGGTCCATTAAGGCTAGAACCTCCGCATAGTATATGTTCATTTCCTATATCATCTACATCTTCAAGAGTCCACTCCCATACATTACCTGCCATTTGAGAACATCCGAAAGGACTATCTCCTGCAGGTTTACTCCCTACAGGTTCAGGATATTTCTGTTCATCATCTACAGAGAAGACAGGCAGTTCCGAATTGGGATCAGGACTATTTCCCCATGGGTAATAATTCCCTTTTTCTCCTCTTGCGGCAACTTCCCATTCTTCTTCATTGGGAAGACTATAGTATTCCTGTGTAAGATGTCTCAACCAACGCACATACTGTTTTGCATCATACCAACTTACAGGAGTTACCGGAGAATCAGGTGTAGGAGCGAGCATATCCAAAAGTTCATATTCTGAATACTCGTAACCCGTATCATCCAAAAACCGCAAAAAGTCTTTTTTTGTTACCGTATATTTTGCTATATAAAAAGCAGCCTCTATTTTCAGAGTTCTTCTGTCAGAGCCTTCTCCGTCAATAAACTGAACTTTAGGAACATAGCAAAACTCGTTTCCCATAGAATCTATTTTTATAATTGTTTTAGTCCAGCATGATGAATTTAAGGCCATGATACTTCCTTTTTATTTTTATATTTTATTTCTTCCGCCTGTTTACTTTATTTACTTTATCACATTTGGGACATCTAGCAACAGGATTACCTCTTTCTGAAAGGAATGCAGAGCCACAGTTAACACAAGTACACAAATGTTCTTCTGTAATTATCCAGCGATGTCGGACTCTGATATTTTGTCTAATCCAGAAAATCATTACTGCAAGGAGAAAAAAACTTACGTAGATAATAAAAAAAGATTCAATCCTCATTTTTTTCTCCAATTATTTCGTTATTTTCCATTGTACTTCCAGATTTATAGGTTGTTTTTCTTTGGTCAAAAAATTTTCTTTAAGTTTTGTCTTAACTGTTGCAGCCATCACATTTTTTTTCAAAACATTTAAAGCCAGTAAGTCCAAAGCAGAGTTTCCAGAGGAAGATTTCATTGACACTCTGGGAATATTTGAATCTTTAAAAAAGTCAAGATATATGTCAAATTTGGTTGAAGATATTGGTTGTGAGTTTGTATGCAAAATCTCAGCAATTTTTTCTTTAGGAAAGTCTGGGAAGAGATTTATTTTCTCTCCTTTTGGAGTTCTCCAGAAACTTTTTTTATAGGACAAGTTATCTGAGGTTTCTTTGTTTAAGAAAGTAATCATTTGTTTTTTATTGGGGAAAAAATCTTTTTCAATTCTTGTCTGTTCTGGAATTAATACTGCGGTTGGAAAAGATATCTCAGAATGTTGGATAAAAGATTTTTTCTCATCAGAGATTTCACTTTTATCAATAACACTTGCTAATTGTACTAATTGTAATTTTTTCCGTTCTTTTCGGTGAATACTAAATCCTGTTTTTTCATTTGGCATGGCAAATATTGTAGGATCAAACAATTCAGAAAAAGAGCGTATTTTCTCATTCCGTGACAAACATCACCGATGGGATCCTAAAAACCAGCGTCCGGAACTTTGGAATGTTTATAACACTGCCATTCAAAAAGGTGAAAGTGTCCGTGTCTTCCCGATC
>JAYEIY010000026.1:0-3641 GCA_034660375.1 Verrucomicrobiota bacterium | reverse complement strand
GTTTTGAGCAAGGAATTTGCATTACCGAGCAACTACTTTCCCTTTCTTTAGTAAAAAAGGGAATCTTAGTTGCATGTTCGTCAGCCTCAAACCGATGAGTTCTGGTGTATCAATAAAAATTTTACTATGAAGAGCATGAAGAATAGAAATGAATAAGAAATTAAAAATTGAAAACCTGTATTCCTTCATGTTCTTCATGTTCTTCATGTTCTTCATGGTTTAAATAGTATAATCTTGAAATTCAGTAATGGCAAAAAAAAGGGCAGTCAACTGCTGTTTGGAATTTGTAAGGTTATAAATTTTAGGAATCGATATTATTAACCTTAGCTGATCAATATTTAACTGTGTAATTTGGGTTCAAGATACCATTAACTTCTTCTGCGAGTGTATTCTCGGTGTAATTGTTTCGAGATTTTTTATTTGACTTTTCTTAATTATTCTGTTACCTTTTTTAAGGATGAGTCTTTTTTGCTTATTTTTGTTTTTAAATTAAAAAAAAAGTAATATTTTTATACGAAAATAAAGTCCTGGCATTTGGAAAGACTCATATTATAGCCTCAAAGTAGTTAAAAATATTACAATCAACAAAAGGAAACAAACAGACAATGGAAGTGATAATTAGAGAAACAGAGCAAATTGCATCTGATATGGTTGCAGAAATTTTATGTGAACAAGTCCGAAAACATCATGATACTGTATTGGGCTTGGCAACAGGAAGGACGATGGAAAGGGTTTATTCTAGAGTTGCTGAAATTCATAAAAAGGAAAATGTTGATTTTCTGCATACAAAAACTTTTAATTTGGATGAATATGTTGGCTTATCACCAGAAAATAAAAATTCATATAGGTATTATATGAATGAATTGCTTTTTGATCAAATTAACATAGACTTAAGAAATACATATTTACCCAATGGAATGGCAAATGATTTTGAAGTGGAATGCAAAAAATATGAAGAAACCATAAAGAATGTAGGAGGTATAGATCTGCAACTCTTGGGAATAGGCGAATCTGGACATATTGGTTTTAATGAACCGCTTTCTGCCTTTCGGTCAAGAACACGAGTAAAACCGTTGACTCCAACTACTGTTGCACAAAATTCTCCTTTATTTGATAATCCTGAAGATATGCCGAAAAGGGCTATTTCCATGGGGATAGGAACAATTCTTGATGCGAAACGAATTGTCATGCTTGTTACAGGTGAGAAAAAGGCCGATGTCCTTGCAAAAGCAGTGGAAGGACCGGTAACCGCTATGATTTCAGCCACAGCTTTACAGCTACACGCAAAATGTGTTGTAATTGTAGATGAAGCCGCAGCAACAAAACTCCAAGGAAAGGATTATTATCACTGGATTTTTCAAAATGAACCCGAATGGGAAAGCTTTCGCTGATTTTGCGAGAGAAAAAAATCTTTATTATCGTCTTTCATTTAGGAAGCGGAGCTTGCGTATCTAGTATTACTGCGAGCAAAACTCCGCTTCGTAAATTTAAAAGCTAAAGGTGCGTAGGCACACAGACAATTACGCTTCAGTACTCCAAATACGCAATACGCACTACGCAATACGCAATACGCACCACGAAACACCCACTACGAAATACGCACTACGCACTACGGAATACGCACTACGCAATACGCACTACGCAATACGCAACACGTAATACCTTTAGAGATCAAGCCATTTTTTGTCTATATCTGAGACTTTCCAGTATGCTTCAGCCTGATAGATCAGATCTACAATAGTGCATCTTGCCATTGCTTCAATGACAGGATAAATGCGGGCTAGAAGAGTTGGATCTCTGCGTGTAATAGGTTCAAGGCAGACATCTTTCATTTCTTTTACATTTACAGTGTCTTGTTTGACGGATACGGTAGGAGTTGGTTTTACTGCACATTTTATTCTTATTTCTTCTCCATTGGAGATTCCTCCGAGGATTCCACCGCAGTTGTTTGTTTTAAAACGAACACGACCAGAATCTTTATCAAGATATGTTTCGTCATTAGACTCGGAACCTAGCATATCTGCGTGTTTAAAGCCGGCACCAAATTCTATACCTTTTATGGCTCCAATAGAGCAGATGGCATGTGCAAGTACTGCGTTGATCTTATCAAAAACCGGTTCTCCAAGTCCTGCAGGAATGTTTTTTATTATCAGCTCTGTTACTCCACCGCATGTTTCTCCTGCTTCTTTAACCTGGTAAATATCATCTTCCATCTTCTTTACAACATCAAGATCAGGACAATTAATATCATTCTTTTTGTAGTTTGCTTTTGCTTCTTCATAGGAAAGTTCTTTCGCTTTTATTCCGTGTGATTCAGTTGTGTAGGCTATGACATCAATACCCATTCTATCAAGAATAGCTTTTGCTACGGCGCCACCAGCAACACGACTTGCTGTCTCACGACCACTTGCGCGTCCTGCTCCTACCCAGTCGGCATATTGTCCATATTTTTTAAAAAAACCATATTCGGCATGTCCTGGTCTAATTTCATCTTTATATTGCCCGTATTGCTCAATATGAATATCCTGAATATCATTATTAGGTATAACTATTCCTACTGGGGCTCCTGTTGTCATATTATTTTCCATTACGCCGGAGAAAATATAGGCTTTATCTTTTTCTTTTCTTGGTGAATCAAGTTTTGTGCGTCCCGGACTGCGTTTGTCGAGTTCTTGCTGGATAAGATCAGCAGTTAATTTTATTCCTGGCGGAACACCGTCGACAATTGTGATAAGCCCTCCATAAAGTTCCTCTGGAATTGGGAGATTCTTGCGAAACCCACCCCCATAAGATTCTCCAGCTGCCGTAATTTTAAATAATTTACCAAAAGTATTTCCAAACATAATTTTCTCCTTTTTTGTTAGTATTGTTGATTAAAATGGAACTTAAAAATTAATTATGACTTTAAGATATAAAGAAAATATAGGAATCAATAAAAACAACAGTTTTTTATCAACGTCCTATTTTTGATTTACTTCTTTGTACCTATGACAAACTCTGCTCTTCTGTTTTTTGCGTGTGCTTTTTCGTTGTCTGCAGGATCTGCCAATTTTTCTTCTCCGTATCCAACTGTACTGATTTTTGAGGCAGGAATTCCCAGATCGCTGAGGTATTTTTTACATGCGAGTGCTCGGCGCTCACTCAGTCCGATATTATAGGCTTCACTTCCTCTTTTATCGCAGTGTCCCTCTATAACAACGTGTAGAAAATTATTTTTTTCCATATATGTAGCGAGAATTTCAAGTTTTTCCCGTTCAGATGTTCCTATATTATTGCTATCATATGCAAAATAAACTGGTTTCCAACGTCGATCAGGTATTGCTTCAAAGCTGTCTCGCTTAGGAGGTAATTCTGATATAGGCGACCACTCTTTGGAATTGGCAAGATCTTCTACCTTTGAATCGTTTGTTTCATTGTAATTTGCAGTTAATCCCTGTTGTGGAGTAGGAATAGTATGCCTTTGTACAAGTGGATTTATTCTGTTTTTGCATCCGAAAGAGAGCAAGAAAAGAGAGGTGAGAAAAAAATAAATAAAATATTTTCGTTTATTCATGTTAAAACCTTGGATTTTTAAATTATAGTTAACTTGTTATCTACAAACTATCTGAATTTCTCTTGTAGATAATTTTTAAGGAAATATG
>JAYEIY010000025.1:0-3671 GCA_034660375.1 Verrucomicrobiota bacterium | reverse complement strand
AAATTGAATGCCGAATACATCCAGGGAAAGGATGAAGAGTCTGAGAAAGCTACAACATATAATCTTTCTATGGATTATGATCTTGCTCAGCGTGTTGACGAAAAGAGATTCTTCAAATTAGATTTCAGAGTAAAAACTAAGCCTAAAAGAGGATCTTCAGGATTATCTGTAAATGCTGAATTATCAGGCTTTTTCTCGTTCCCGGAAGGAACGGAAGAAGATGAGATGCAATATATTATCCGAGTTAATGGATGCTCAATGCTCTACAGTCTTTTAAGAGGTCAAATCGCAATGATATCGGGCAGTTTCCCTGGGGGGAAGGTCAATCTACCCTCAATGGTTATGCAGGATCAAATAAAAGGAATTGAAGATAAAAAAGCAAAACAATTGGGTAAAAACAAAAAGAAAAGAATAATAAAAAACAAATGAAATTGATTTTCTAAAACAATAATGGGGGAGTTAAAACAATGCCAAAAGGAAAAAATCAACATGTAGTATCAAACCCACAAGGCTGGGCTGTCAAGGGAGCTGATTATGAACTCTAAAAAGGAAAAAACTCTTATGACTACAAAATCCTCAGAGAAGATAAAGGAAAAATAAACAATGGATAAATTGAAGATGCGTAGTCCGAATTTGACGGATGAAAATATTGCGAAGATCGCAGAACTTTTCCCGAATTCTATTACGAAAGTCAAACCACAGATGAACACGGATAAAGAATATAGAGAAAAAGGGAGATTAAATTATGAGCAGAAATATTGAAAAACAACATCATCAAACTTTTGAAGAGATAAAAAATATCAACTCTGCTGGAGTAGAGTTTTGGATGGCACGTAAATTATCTAAAATTCTCGAATATAGGGAATTTAGGAATTTTTTGCCAGTTATAGAAAAAGCACAAAATGCATGCAGTAATAGCGGGCAGACAGTAGAAAACCATTTCGTGGAGATGAACGAGATGGTTCCCATTGGCTCTGGAGCTGAACGCCAAATGTCTTCCTATTTAGATTTTGCTATTTTTCAGAATCATGACTACAAAGGACTGTACGGTGGATTGGATGCAAAAGGTATTCATAAAAATAAAGCCCTAAAAAAGAGTCAGAAAATTCTTGATAATATGGGAAGCACCGAATTGGCGGCGAATTTATTTTGAGCAACACAGACAGAAGAAAAACTTAAAAGAGAAAATCTTGAAGGGAAAAATAATGCCAATAAAACTCATTTTGAAGTAGGCAAAAAAGTTCGTCAGACAATCAAAGAATTAGGAATGAAAAAGATGGCTAAAAACAAAAAAATTGAAATAATAGGCAATGACGTAACCTTTTTTAACAAGGGAAATGAAGACTATATCTCGCTAACTGATTTGGCGAAGCATAAGAATGCAGAATATACAGGAGTTGTTATCTCTCATTGGTTGAGCACCCGCTACACAGTTGAGTTTATGGGGATTTGGGAAAGAGTCAATAATCCGAATTTTAATCTAACGGAATTCAGTTACATTAAAAATGAAAGCGGAAGTAACGGCTACGTACTCTCTGCAAAGCAGTGGATTCAAAAAACCAATGCTATTGGAATTGTTTCCAAGGCAGGGCGGTATGGCGGGACATACGCTCATAAAGATATCGCTTTTGAGTTTGCGACATGGATTTCCCCTGAACTGAAGTTTTATCTCATAAAAGAATTTCAGCGACTAAAAGAGGAAGAACAAAAACAGCTCGGCTGGGATGTTAAACGCAGCCTTACTAAAATAAATTATCGTATTCATACCGATGCTATAAAAGAGAACCTTATTCCACCAGAACTGACTAAACAACAGGTTAATATTGTATATGCTTCTGAAGCTGATATTTTAAACATGGCTCTCTTTGGTAAAACAGCAAAACTATGGCGGGATGAAAACCCAAAAAAAAAAGGGAATATCCGAGATTTTGCCAATGTTTCGCAATTGGTCTGCTTGGCTAATCTTGAAAACCTCAACGCTCATTTAATCCAGCAGAATATGCCACAGGCTGAGCGATTAATATTACTGAACAATACCGCAATCCAACAGATGCGTTTGCTGACCGAAGACAACAGCATCAAGAAACTGGAAGGAGATAAATAATGAACAAATTAAAGATGCGTACTCCGAATTTGACGGATGAGAATATTGCGAAGATCGCAGAACTTTTCCCGAACTGTGTTACGGAAGTCAAGACTGAATCACGAATGGACACGAATGTAAAAAGGTTATTGACTTTGATTTGCTTAAGCAGGAGCTTTCTGACAGCATTGTGGATGGCCCACGGGAAAGATACCGTCTTGACTGGCCGGGGAAACGGGAAGCATTGCTTACTGCAAACGCACCGATTGCAAAGACTCTGCGTCCGTGTCGTGGTGAAAGTGTGGACTTTTATACTACCGAAAACCTCTTTATTGAAGGAGATAATCTGGATGCTCTGAAACTGTTGCAGGAAACGTATCTTGGCAAGGTAAAAATGATTTATATTGATCCACCATATAATACCGGAAAGGATTTTATCTACACCGACAAATTTGCGAAATCCGCAAAAGATGAATTGCTGGAATCCGGTCAGATAGATGAAGAGGGCGGACGGCTTGTAGCTAACATGGATTCAAATGGGCGCTTTCATTCCGATTGGCTTTCTATGATGTATTCAAGGTTAAAACTCGCAAGGAATCTCCTTAAAGATGATGGGGTGATTTTTATTTCTATAGATGATTCGGAGTATCACAATCTCAAAAAAATTGCTGATGAAGTTTTCGGAGAAGCCAATAATTTAGGAACAATCGTTTGGAAGAAAAAAACGAACGGAAACAACATGGGGTATATTCCACCTGTTCATGACTATTTTCTAACTTATGGAAAAATTGCTTCAGATGACTCATTATTGGGTTTTCCTCTATCTGAAGAATTTATCTCAAAAACATATTCCAATCCAGACAATGACCCACGGGGATCTTGGACTACTTCAGATTTATCAGCTAATCACCTGGGACCTTATTTTGAGATCAAAAATTCCGAAACAGGCGATATATTCTTGCCACCAAAAGGGCGATATTGGGTTTTTGGAGAGAATGAAGTTAAGAAAAGAATCGAGGATGAAAGAATCATCTTTGGCAAATCTGGCACTGGTCGCCCTATTCAAAAAAAGTTTTTAAATGAGCGTGCTTCAATGCGACGTAAAGCCGAATCTTGGTGGGATCGTCATGGGATGAATGAAGATGGAACTTCTGAAATATCAAAACTGATTGCAACCAAGGCATTTACTCATCCTAAGCCATCAAGCACATTGAAACATTTGTGCAATATATGCACTCAAGAAAGTGATATCATCCTCGACTTTTTCGCTGGTTCCGCCACAACCGCCCATGCCGTCATGCAATTAAATTCTGAAGATGGAGGGAGTCGCAAGTTCATCATGGTGCAACTTCCGGAAGAATGTAATGAAAAATCAGAAGCATATAAGGCTGGATATGCGAATATTGCCGAGATCAGCAAAGAGCGCATCCGTCGTGCGGGAAAGAAGATTTCTGCGGAGTGTGCAGAAAAGAGCAGAAACGAGAGAAATAAGGATACTTTGGGTTTATTCGAGAAACAAAACAACTCTCAACTGGATATCGGTTTTCGTGTATTAAAAGTCGATTCATCCAATATGTCCGATGTGTAC
>JAYEIY010000024.1:0-3687 GCA_034660375.1 Verrucomicrobiota bacterium | reverse complement strand
CTATTTATAAGGCAAATGGAAAATTAAAAACATGATTAGCCCTTTCAAGGCAGGGTACGAAGAACATGTTATTCGCTTTTAAAATATTGTTAGACTGCAGTCATCCATCAGTCCACCATTTAGAACAGACCATTCGTTTCCGGCAGAGCTAGAAAAGGGGCTAGAACTCTTTATTTTGCAAAAAGTGCCCTACCCTTTCCGTAGTGCTTTTGTGCTTTACGATTGTATAATTCGTTACATTCGGGAAGATTTTTTTTCAGAGCATTTATTCTTGTTTTGGAAATGGGATGTGTAGAAAGAAGTTCAGGAATATATGATTTATTACTTTGAGCCATTCTTATCCAAAGTTGAATACTTTCTTCTGGATTATATCCTGCCAATGCCATAATCTTCATTCCCAGATAATCCGCTTCAAGTTCATCACGTCTTGAAAAAGGTAGTGCAAATCCAATTGTCGAACCAAGTCCCATTGCTGCAAGAATTATCCTTTTATCTTTTCCTTGGAGTTTTTTTGTTTTATTCAGTAAAATTCCAGTCCCAAGAAGTCCGCCCGTAACAATAAGCCTCCTAGACGCTCTTTCATTTCCGTGAGAAAGAAGCGCATGCGAAATTTCGTGTCCTACAACTGCTGCCAATCCTGCTTCATTTACTGCCAACTCCAATATTCCTGTATAAATGCCAATTTTTCCACCGGGAAGGCAAAATGCATTGGCATCCTTATTTTGAAAAACTGTTACTTCCCAATCAAAATTTTCACAATATTCCCAATACCAGGTTTTAGTT
This sequence comes from Verrucomicrobiota bacterium, assembly GCA_034660375.1. Taxonomy (GTDB): domain Bacteria; phylum Verrucomicrobiota; class Lentisphaeria; order UBA2565; family JAYEIY01; genus JAYEIY01. The sequence continues at coordinate 2,904 of JAYEIY010000024.1, read as the reverse complement.
GCAGAAATCAACCTTTCTGAAATCTTGTTCACCTGTCTTGCAATATTCTTGTTTCTACATATTTTTTCTTTTTTCTGAATGTCTGTATATGCTCTGTCTGCCTCCTGATGCAAAACAGTAGGGGGTAGCAACTGTAGCGTAGATCTTCCTATCATATTTGTCCGGCATCCTGGAGAAAGAAGCAAGCTTAAAGAAATCAATATAAAAACAAAACAATGATTTAATTTATGCATTTTACTACCTTTTTTTAATCTCATCGGAATTTGCATTTTTATTGCTTAATTGAACGTTCAATCTTGGACGTTCCAACAAAGTTGGTTTTATTAAAATGGCATATCTTCTTCTTTTCGGCAGGAATATAGTAGATCTACTGCCAGATCATGAGCTTTTCTAAGTGGGCTGGTAATCCCAGTAAGTAATTCTAAAATATAATCATTTTCTTCAGAGAGCTTATTCAGGATTTCAAGCATTCTATTTATATTGTTAAGAAGTCTTTTGGATAATGCAATTTTTATTGGCGAATCGCTTTGATTATCAATATCAAGAATTTGAACGGTAAGGGAGAGGGCTTTTCCGCAATAAAACATAACAGAGACCCCATTATTACGTTCATGCGGAGGAAGAACTGAAGAATAAATATTAGACCAACCCAATGAAACCCTCATTAATATCATATAAAGAGGGTGAGTTTCATACATGAAATCTTCCTCAAAGAAGATGGCTTCCTCATCCAAATCTTCATCAAATGGATCTATCCTGTTCTCATCAGAAAAGAAGCTATCAAAGTTATCCAAATCTTCCTTTTTGCGAATGATCTTTTTTAGATGATCTTCTATCAATTTATCAACATCCGGAAAATCTCTAAATCGATATAAAAGATTGAAATATTCATTTACAACATCATCATTTTTTCTTAAAAAAGACTCCCAGTCAAATTCATTCCATGACTCGGAATCTTCTGGTAATCGCATATTTTCACTATCCATTACAAAATTCCCCTTCTTACAGATTCAAATATTATTATTGAGGCAGCCTGTGCTGCATTTAAAGATTCTGATTGTCCAGGCATAGGGATTGTAACAAATCTGTCATTTTTAGATGAAAGCGTGACACCATTTGCCTCATTTCCTATAACCAAAGCATTATTTTTATAGCAAAAATTCTCATCAAAGCAGGATACTTTTGCCTGTGGTACAGCAAGCCATATATCCCCCCCCTTTTTCTTTAAATTATTTCTGATTTCATCAAGATTTTCTACTTCTATAAAATTAAGATTAAATTGTGCTCCCATACCTGCACGAATAGCTTTGCTCCCGTATGGGTCTGTTGTTCCTTTAGTAATGTAAATATTATGCAAACCCGCCGCCCATGCAGTTCTGGCGATTGTTCCCATATTACCCGGATTGGCAATTTTATCTAAAACTAGCATAAAGGGATCTTCAGAAGGAGTAGAAAAAACGTTTTCTTTTTTCATAACCAAAAGAATGCCCTGTGGATTCTCTGTATCTGAAAGTTCTAGAAACTCCTTATTATTAACAGTAAAAATAGAAAAAGAATACTCTTTCGATATCTCTTGTAATTTATTGAAAAAAGAAGGAGTTAAAAACTCAGAAACAACTGCAAAAGAAATACTTTGTGGTAGTTTCTTCAATGCCTCCGCAGAACAATTTACCCCTTCAACAAGATAAAAAGGCAGTTTTTTTCGCCTGCGTCGGATAGAAAGTTTTATAATTAGTTTTTTTTTCTTGACAGATAGCATTGGAGGAAATATATTTAGTTACGTCATAAATTATGGCACTGATTTAAGTTTGCTTGATTATAGTAAATATTCAAGTATTTTTTCGCCAAAAACAATAAAAAAACAATAATCCAAAAAGGAGACAATGAGTTATGCTTTGTATTTTTCTAATGATTCTTTCGGCAGTAGGAATGATTTATGGATTGAAAGAAACAAAAAAGAACAAGCCCATCGGTAAACCAATCACAGCTGTTTCTATCGCTTTTGCACTTCTCTTTGCATTACTACATACTTGTTCCCAAGGCGGAACCGATATAAAAGATATAATTGCAAAAGAAATGCAATACACAAAAGCTTCTACAATTATTCTTGGTCAACAATTAGCAAAAATAGCTCCTGGAAGTAAGGCACTTGTTATTATTAAACCTAAGACTAACTATAATAAAGATAGAGAAAATGCTCTTCTTGATGGTCTTAAAGAAGGGTTGGAGACAGGAGATATTTCTATTGCTGCTCTTGTAGCATTACAAGTCCCCAAAGAAGCAAAACGACAAATGCCTGAAGGAATGTATGAAGTCCCACCAATAGAATATTGGTTTACAGCTAAAATTTTTAATGAGGTTATTGAAAAAAATAAAGATTGCGACCTTATTATCTCCTTGGTTGGATTACCTCCATCTCAAAAAGAATTGTCTCAAATTAAACTATGGTCTATGAAGGAAGGGGAGCGCCCCAAACTTGCGATTATTAATACTCCTGTTTATGACTTAATGCCTCTTTTTACCGAGAAACTTATTTCAGTCGCGGTTTCCTATAATCCCAATGCAGTTTACGATGAAGAGCAACCTCCCAAAGAAGTCAGGGCTGCCTTTGACAAGCGTTATATTCTAATCACCGATGACAATGTGGCTGATGTGAGTGCAAAATTCTCAGGTATGTTTAATCCTGAGAAAGGAAACACTTCTGAGAAAAAGAAAAAGAAAACGAAATAATTGAGAATTTTCTTAAATAGACATTGCAGGAAAAGCCTTTTCCGCTTTGCTATTAACAAGTATACATTTCAACTAAAGTTCAAAATCTTTGATTTTGAATCTACAGAGCATGTCTGAAAAGGTTGTTGGCTCTTTGAAAACCTTCTCGTGCAGGGTCTAAATAAAGAAACTTTA
>JAYEIY010000023.1:0-3699 GCA_034660375.1 Verrucomicrobiota bacterium | reverse complement strand
AATTAAGTTGCGAGTATGTTTTGTTTTGAGCAAGAAATTTGAATTACCGAGCAACTACTTTCCCTTTCTTTAGTAAAAAAGGGAATCTTAGTTGCGTGTTCGTCAGCCTCAAACCGATGAGTTCTGGTTTGCAGTTATTTTTTGGGGCTAAAGGTATAAAATAGCCATTAGCTTATTGAGTTGAAGAGTCTTGATTTTTTGCAAGATTCCTTGTTAAATTAAAAGCTGTGCAGAGCACAGCAGTCCAAAAGTGCTTTCCATAAGAGAAACAACATTGTTTGTTATTAAGGTCATTTTTTTTGATGAGCAACGCGAATCTTTTAAAGTTAAAAAACTTGTCGCAAAAAAAAAGCATTCCGCAAGCGGAATGCTTTTCTGTTTAGTCCTAAAAAATTGCAATAAGCTATTTAAACAATAGCTACATTTACAGCAGCTGGACCTTTATCTCCATCTTCGATGTCGAATGTTACGCGATCACCTTCGTTGAGAGTTTTGAATCCATCTTCCTGAATTCCTGAGTAATGTACGAATACATCTGCACCATTTTCTTGTTCGATGAAACCGTAACCCTTTGGGTCACTGAACCATTTGACTACTCCGTCAGCCATGCGACTTTCTCCTTTAAATAATATTACTTTGTGGAAGCTTTGTTAAAAACCTGAAAAACAATCTCAGGCGAACTTCCCACTACTATTCGGTCTTTTATTCTTTTGTTTTAAAAAGACCAAAAACACATCTTAAAATGATGTGATGCGAAGAGTATAGAGATATTTTTTTATAAATCAAACCATTTTTATATATTTTTTTATTTTTTTTCCAAAAAAGCCCCATTTAAAGCATTTTTAACGATTGTTTTTACTTTATCTGAGAAGTTTTTATTGAGCATCCACTTTAGATATCCTGGATTCTTCTCTACCAGTTTCTTCAAAGAAACTCCTTTCATTTTTCCAAAGCCAATGACTACTTGTCCATCCCTCCAATTTAATTTTCCGTCGTCATCAATCCAGTCTTTCTTTTTATACGAACAAAAAGAGTTAAGCTTATCCATATTGCATGGGACATCGTCGTACATAGCAAGTTGTCCTTCAAGAACATCTATTGTTGCCTCTACGTCGGCTTTTGCACCATGTGCTCCCTCGTGTTCCTGTCCACAGTAAAATTTAAGAGCAGCAGAAAGAGTTCTGGATTCTTTTTTATGGAAAATAATCTGAGCATCTATAACTCTGTAATCTTTTGGATTAAATTTGATATCGCATCTACTGAATTCTTCAAGAAGCATTGGAATATCAAATCTGATACAGTTATAGCCACCAAGATCGCAGCCAGATAGAAAATCAAGAGTTTTTTGTGCTGCTTCTTTAAAACTTGGGGCAGAAGCTACATCATCATTTGAAATTCCATGAATCTCTGTTGATTCTTGCGGAATAGATATTTGCGGATTGATAAGTTCTGACAATTCTTTTCTTGAACCGTCTGGGAATACTTTAATATAGGTCATTTCTACTATTCTGTCATTTTGCGGATTTATTCCTGTTGTTTCCAAATCGAAGAAAACAATTGGTTTTTCCAGTTGGAGTCTCATTTTTTATCCTTTTAATTAGATTTTCTTTTTTACGTATTTCTTTGATACTATATGAATTAATATCTTTCTGTCAACTTGAAAATTACTTTAGATGCAGTATACTATCCTCAAAAGTAATTTGTAACTTATGTATTGCAATAATATAACGTCTAAAATGGAGGATGAAATGAATAAAAAAAACTGCGGTCTCATTGTAAGCTCATTGCTAATCTCAATAATTTTGTTTTCAGGATGTCAGAGGGTAAAAATTACAGAAGGGACTCATGAACCAGTTCGAATTAATGCCACGAGGACTCAAGTCAGATATAATAATGTAGCCCTTTTGGATGATTCTTTAAACGGAACTATTGCAATTCAGAATTCGGGTTGGAACAGAACTCCCACCGGCACCGCTCAGGTTTGGGTCCAGATCCGAAATCGTACGGATTATCGCTATAATCTGGAGTGCAGAGTTCAGTTTTTTGCCAAAGGCAAGGTTCCAATCGGTCAACCAAGCGCATGGGAAAGAATCAGTCTTACTCCAAATGAAATTACTACTTACAGAGAAAAGTCGATGAATACTGATATAAAATATTATTATATTGAAATAAGGGAGATGCGCTGATGAAAATAAAAAAGATACTAATTTGTATAATCGCACTTACTGTTGTTGTATTTAGTGGGTGCAAACGTTATTTGGAGGAATCTACTCCGGCGGGAAGTCCGCTTCCAGAAATAGAAAAAACTAAATAAGGAGAGTTAATTATGTCTAAAAGAAAATGTTTAAAATTGTTAGTTGTCTTTCTTTTTGCTGTTAGTGTTGTTTTCAGCTCTGGATGTGCATCAAGTTCTGTTCATGCGAAAAGGGGAGCTGCTATAGGAGCAGTTCTTGGAGGTGTTGCGGGGGCAGTTATTGGTCATCAGTCTGGACGCGGACTTGAGGGGGCTGCAATTGGAGCCGGAGCCGGAGGTATTCTTGGAGGAGTAACTGGCAGTGCAAAAGATGAAGCTGAGAATAATAGCAAAACAGATTATAGAAGATAATTAATTGTGGAATTAGTTAATTGAGGAATTGCAGAAATTAACAGAATAATTATGTAGCAGGAAAGTGAGCCCCCGAACGGTATTTGCGAATGCAAGTATTTCTTAGCTCGTAGAGCGGGAATGATTAAGGCCGAAGGGCGGATTGACAGAATGATTATGTGGCAGGAAAGTGAGCCCCCGAACGGTATTTGCGAACGCAAGTATTTCTTAGCTCGTAGAGCGAGGAAAGATTAAGGCCGAAGGGCGGATTGACAGAATGATTATGTGACAGAATGATTAAGGGCGAAGGGCGGATTGACAGAATTTTGCCCTAAAAGGGCATTTTATATTAGCCCAGGGTTTTAACCTTGGGAAACGGGGTTTCAACCCTGGGAATAAATAAACGGACAAATTTTGCCCTGAAAGGGCATTTCATATTAGCCCAGGGTTTCAACCCTGGGAATAAATAAACGGATAAAATTTGCCCTAAAAGGGCATCTCATATTAGCCCAGGGTTTTAACCCTGGGAATAAATAAATGCAAAAAAATTGCCCTGCAAGGGCATCTCATATTAGCCCAGGGTTTTAACCCTGGGAATAAATAAACGGATAAAATTTGCCCTGCAAGGGCATCTCATATTAGCCCAGGGTTTTAACCCTGGGAAACGGGGTTTTAACCCTGGTATAACGGGTTTCTCGATTGATTTTTGCCCTGAAAGGGCATCTCATATTAGCCCGGGTTTAACCCTGGGCTAATATAAAATGACCTTTCAGGTCAATAAAAAACAAGTTTCAATAAAATGACTGAAGAAGAGCCTGTACGAAAAGATTTTAAAGAGCCAAAAACCTTTTTGCACAGGCTCGCATGAGTTCAAAATTAGAGATTTTGAACTTTATTTAAAATGAATACGGACTAGTTAATAATGATTTTTAGTCTTATTTACTCAAAAAATAACAGAAACAGACAGTGTACGAAAAGCCTTCTAGCAAAGCGAAAAAGGCTTTTCGTGCAATGTCTAATTATTTTGTCAAATAAAACCAATTACCAATTACCAATTACCAATTACCAATTACCAATTACCAATTACCAATTACCAAATTACCCAATTACCCAAT
>JAYEIY010000022.1:0-3711 GCA_034660375.1 Verrucomicrobiota bacterium | reverse complement strand
AACAGCACCTGATTTTTTTAAAAAATGTTATGCCATAGACTTGGGAGAAAATTTGCTTGCACAGATAAAAGACAAATATCCATCATGTTTTTTGGCAGCTGCAGATGCTGAGAATTTGCCATTTCACAATGACTCATTTAATGCTGTCAGTTGCTATGCCATGTTGCATCACCTATATAGCCATAAAAAATTACTTGAAGAATCTTATCGGGTTTTAAAAAAAAGTGGTATTCTTTACACAGATCATGACCCAAATTATTTTCTCAACAGGTTTTATCATATTTTTTACAAGTTACGTTATCAGAAAAACCCTGGTTTTGGGAGTGATGCGGAAGAGTTGGCTGAATATCATAATGCCTGTTCTTCAGGAATAAATCCTGTAAAATTAAAAGAACAACTTTTAGCTATAGGTTTTTCTCAAGTTGAGATCTCATACAGAATAACAGATCGTCCTAATTGGAATACTACAATGAAACTTACGGTCAACATTCTCAAAATACTCTCTAAAATAATCCCCGCTAAAAGCTTTTTTACACATTTTTCGATTATTGCAATAAAATAGTCTATAAAAAAATTAAAGTTTCAATTGCATAATATAAGAATGTCCGGAACTCTCTTCGCACGTTCCAATCTTTTCAAAATTTTGTTTTTCATAGGCATCTATCGCGGGACGATTATCATCTTTAACCGTAACTCTAAGATACTTTATCTCTGTCAATTTAATATTTTTTATGCAGGTCTTGAGGAGTTTTGAAGCGATACCCTGTCGTCTATACTCATCAGCAACAATTAAAACCCAGATTTTTCCGTATGCTTCTGTGTCAGGCGAGTTTTTTTGAATTCTATCGGCTTTTCCTAAGGAAGAACGCAATGTTTTAAAATATTTAAGAAAGTCAAACCCATAGTATCCCGACAGAGTTTTTAATATTCTTATGTAGAAGCCAATGTGAGATGGTCCAGCATATTTATTAAAGACTTGTTCATCGTATGTATAGATTAAAACTCCGGTAATATTACCATTGTTTTTTGTTAGAATTATTGAATTAGCGTCAAAAGTATAAAACAATTTTACTTTTTCAAGATAGAAATGATATTTGCTACGAGGCGTTCTTTTTCTTTTGTTTATAGATGCTTCTATATGCATGGATGCAATATGACAAAGATCTTTTTTTGAAGCGATTTCGGGATTATTCATTTTATTTTCTAAAAAAACTAAAATTATTGAAATTATACAGTAATTTACAATAGAAGAATTTTTATTTTTTTCAAATATTAATTGTTTATAGATTCTGTGAAATTTTTAAGAGTTTTAATTTAAAATGAAAAAAGTTGCAATAATAATTACACGACTGACAGAGGGTGGAGCATCTGAAATTGTGCGCCAACTTGTGATTGCCGGTTATTCTAAATACGATTTTACCTTGTTTGCAGGGACAGAGGGTTTGAGTAATGAACTTCTAAAGGAATTTGAGCAGTATCTATGCGTTATATTGCTTCCTCAACTTGTTCGGAATATCTCCCCTTTGAAAGACCTGTCGGCTTATTTTTATCTTCTGAAAGAATTTAAAAGCAATAAATTTGATGTCGTTCATACACACACATCAAAAGCTGGTTTTATCGGGCGTCTGGCTGCAGCAAAAGCTGGAATCAAAAATATAATACATACTCCTCACGGGACAATCTATACGCCGGATAATAATATAGATGGAGTCCCCCGAGGATTCGGTAAAAGACTTATCATGTATGCAGAACAGTATACAGGCAAAAAAACAACATCTTTAACAACCCTTAGTAAACACGAAAAGGATATATGTGTGAATCTCAGCCTCTCAAAAAAAGAAAATACCCATGTAATCTCAAATGGAATAGATGCAGAACGATTTAATTTTACAAAAAAAGAAAAGGAAAAAGCACGCAAAAAACTTCAAATAAAAGAGAACGAAATACTGCTTTTGAGTATTGGCAGAATGACTTCTGAGAAGGGACATGCTGTATTAGTTGATGTTTTTCGAAAAACTCTTGACTCGAATAAACAAATTAAATTGATCATAGTCGGGGAGGGAGCGGAAAAAGATAGACTGGAAAAAGAAAATTCGGATCTTATAGAAAAGAATCTTTTGATTTTTACCGGACTTGACAAAAATATTGAAAAGTATCTGGCAGCAGCAGATATTTTTATTCTTCCATCTCTCTACGAAGGATTTGGAATTGCGGCAGTAGAAGCAATGGCTACAGGACTACCTGTTATAGTTTCAAATGTCGGGGGATTGCCAGAAATAGTCAGAGATAAAATAGATGGTTTTTTTGCTGAACCGGGAGATTCCACAGATTTTTCAGAAAAAATTTTGCAATTGCTTAATTCTAAAGAAAAACGAGTTAAAATGGGTAATAATGCCAGAGTGCGTGCAAAAGAATATACCCTTGAAAAAATGTATGAAAACTATTTTAATCTATATTAGACCCTGCACCAAAAGATTTTAAAGAGCCAAAAACTCTTTCATACAGGCTCTGTATGAGCTCAAAATCAGAGATTTTGAACTTTAGTGTTATTTACTCAAAAAACAACTGCAAACAGAAACAGACAGTGTCGAAAAAGCCTTTGAGCGAAGTGAAAAAGGCTTTTCGTGCAATGTCTATGCAGAGAAAATAATTGAAATAATTTGTAATTATTCAATAAAATCTAGAGACAAAAGACAATAAATTTGTTTTAAAAAGGACTATGATGCGTTATATGACAATAGATATCAAAAAAGTACAAATGCGTTTGAAACACATTTATGAAAATCAATTAGACCCTGCACCAAAAGTTTAAAAGAGCCAAAACATTTTCATACAGGCTCTGCATGAGCTCAAAATCAAATATTTTAAACTTTATTTTGCAATTTTAAAATTTAAGCATACGATAAAACAAAAAAGAACAAAAAATCATGATAGACATAGAAAATTAAAGCCTGAAATTGTAAAAAGGTTAATGCCATTAAAACCGGATAAAATAATTTTATTTGGAAGTTATGCTTATGGCACCCGAAATGAAGATAGTGATATAGACCTGTTTTTATTAAAAGATAATTTAACTTTCAATAATACTAGATATTATTCACGAGAAGCGCGGGGAAAGATAAGAGATTTAATTTATGGATATAAAATAGGATTTGATATTCTTTCAGTTCCAACAGACTATTTTAAACAAAGAGAAGATTATTTCTACCAAGTAGATATTCTACAAAATGGAAAGGTATTATACGAATAAACAATCAGCAGAAGAGTGGTTAATTAAAGCATGGCACAATTTATCCAGTGCAAGGTTATTATATGACGCAAATCATTATACTGATATTATAGCTGTAGAACTACATGATGGGATAGAAAAACTTTTAAAAAGTTTTTTAGCTCAAAATCAGATATTTTAACTTTTATGGTCTTTTTGAAGTGCTAGATTTTGGAAAAATGTGACTAAATACAAGAGGTTTAAAGATTTTGAAATCTACAGACAGTGTACGAAAAGCCTTTAAGCAAAGTGAAAAAAACTTTTCGCGCAATGTCTAAATAAGTTGTTTTTTGACGAAAAATAACTTGACTTAGTGTAATAAAATAGGATTTTAATTAAATGAAAAGATTTAATGTAACAGGAACTTGCTTGCCAGATAAACATTATATGTGTGATGTATCTGCGAAATTCGCAAGATGCAAAAAGCTTATTGAAGATGGAGA
>JAYEIY010000021.1:0-3768 GCA_034660375.1 Verrucomicrobiota bacterium | reverse complement strand
TAAATTAATGTTAAGTATTGTTAAAAAAGGTAAGTTAATATATTTTGCAGCATACTGTTTTATTCTTGGAATTGTATTATTAATATTAGGATAAATATGACTATAACTGAAGAAAAAATATTTGATAGAGCAATAGCAATTCTGTCTAACTCAAAAGGAATTGTACTTGATTACTCTAGAGACGATGAATCATATAGACAAGATGTAAATGATAAAATTGTTCGAGATCTTCTCTATAAATACTTCCGTTTTTTGCCTCTTATACAATATTTGACAAATATTTTTATTAAGAATCCTCCCAAAAAAAATGTTGCATATATTCTGGAATTATCTTTTTGCCAATTGTTATTTCAACAGGGAATAGAAAAGTATCACCTCGTTGATGCCACAGTAACTTATAGTAAAAAGAGATTCAATGCATACACTGCAAATTTTGTGAATGCAGTCCTGAGAAATTTTAACAGAAAGTTTTCTTCCGCCATAGACTGTAATAATTCAGAAGATACTCTCACAGCAATTTATTCTTTGCTTGAAGATTCAAAAATAGCGGATGATGTTTTGTTCAATATACCCGAATCTCTCTTGAAACATTTAAAAAAACATTTTAAAAGAAGAGTAATAAAAAGTCTGGCTGCAACTATTCTTATTCCAACAGATATTATCCTGAGGATTCGAGGAAACAAAGACATAGATATTCCTGATGGGCTTATTACCAAAATTAAATCACCTGTATTTTGCAAAACACAAGACTTCTATAAAGTAGAAAATCCGGAAGAGTTTTTTAAATCAAAACACTTTAAAGAAGGACTGTTTTATATTTGCGATCCGGCAACAGTTGTTGCTGTAAATATGCTTGCTCCCCAAAAAAATGAGGTTATAGGAGATCTTTGTTCCGCTCCAGGAGGCAAAGGACTTCTTATTGCAGAAAAAACAGATGATTTAGCAGAACTTATCCTCTCTGATCGCTCTTTCAAACGACTAAAAAAGGTTCAGGAAAATCTTAAAGATCACAAGGTTACAACTATCCAGGCAGATGTACAAAAATCTCCTTTTAAAGAAAAAACTTTTGATGCAATCCTTCTTGATGTTCCTTGCAGTAATACCGGAGTCATCAGACATAAACCGGATGTGAAATTTCGCTTTTCAAAAAATAAACTTAAAAAACTTGTTGAACTCCAGTACAATATTGCGGAGTCCGCAATTTCACTTCTTAAAGAGGGCGGTAGAATGGTTTACAGTACCTGTAGCATCCTGCCAGAAGAAAATTCCATGCTTATAGAAAAACTCCTCTCAGAAAATAAAAATATTACTCTTCTGGAGGAACTTAAAATTTTTCCGAATATCAGTCATGATGGTGCATACTCCGCACTATTGCAGAAAAATAGACTTTGAGAGTTTTCTTCTTTAGTAGCAATATTTGTGTTATTTAGAAATGTGGTGAAACAAAATCTCCGATTTCAATATTTTCAATTTTGATTTATAGGTGTTTTTTCAAATCTTCTGCAGAAACCGGTTGTGTGCCTACGTGTCCTACGACGATGCCGGCAGCAGTATTTGCTATTCTTGCAGCTTCCTGTGGAGAGCTTTTTGCCAAGTATGCAAGAAGAAATGTAGCTATAACTGTGTCTCCCGCTCCGGACACATCAAAAACATCCTGAGCTACAGTTGGAATGTGAAATTTGTGACCATTGCGAAGAAAACATCCCATGCCATGTTCTCCGAGAGTTATAAGAAGAATCTCGGGAGACCACTTTTTAAATAAAATGTTTTTTACATCCATTAATGGCTTGTCTTCTTCTATGGAGTGACATCCTTTTTTCAGATATTTTCCAGCCAACGCAAATGCTTCGGCTCTGTTGGGTGTTATCAGTGTAATGTTGTGAACGTTAAGAGGGTGACCAGGGTGAGGATCAAGGGCTGTTGGAATCTCGTATTCTTTTGCGTATTGTGTTATTTCAGAAACTATTTCATGGTCTAGGCATCCTTTTGCATAATCTTCAAAGATGAGAGCGTCTATTTCTTGATTTTTGATATCTTTTATGACTCTTTCTTTGAGTTCTTCTTTATCATCATTTTTTAATTTTTCAACAATTTCGTCGTCTATTCTTACGACCTGCTGACGAGACGCAATAACTCTTGTTTTTACTGTTGTAGGTCTTGAAGGGTCTACGATAATTCCTTGGATATTGCATTTTAGATTATTGAGTAAATTTTTTAATTTCCCCGCATTGTCATCATTCCCGACTATTCCGTAGGCAAATGCAGATGCGCCTAAACTTGTAAGATTACTTATTACATTTGCAGCACCTCCCATTGTAACGGTTCTTTTATCAACTTTTACGACAGGAACTGGGGCTTCCTGAGAAATGCGAGTACATTCTCCCCAGATGTATTCGTCAAGAATTATATCTCCGATTACTCCTACTTTTAAATTCTTAAAGTTATTTATTTTCCCAATTATTGATTCATCATTCATTGTTGTTCTCTTTTTGTATTTGATTCTCCAGCATATTTTGCAGAGCAGTTGTAATCTCGATCTCTTTAGGTCCAGACCATATATTTTTTTTCTGAATATTAAAAACGATACTTTCAAACTGGAGAAAATCGTTGTGTATTTTTCTCCATTGTGAGAGTTTTAGATTATTTTGATTTTTTCTTATATAGGCAACATAATCGTTCAGGTATTTACTAAGGAATTCCGCACATTTTTCTGTTTTATTATTTGTCTCAGATAGTGAATTTATTTTTCGCCTCAAAGAATCCATTATGTCAAAAGACCTTTGTTTTATGATCTGCATTTCCCATATTTTCCGTGTTTCAATTTTGTGAGGTAACCAGGAAACTAAAAATATTTCAAAGATAAGGATGAATACAACAATCAGTGATGAAAAAAGGGTCAAGAGATCTTTTTTTCTAGGACATGTTCCCAATTCAGGTTTAAATATAAAACGGAATTTTTTATCTCCCGCAAAAAAAGTAGTTCCATTTTGAAGCCTAAGAATACCCGAAAGAAGTTCTTTTTCATAGAAAACAGGAGTTTCTTTTCCTTTTTCAGGAATAAGGCAGTAGCAATTATTGTCCTTTACGATTGAAAAATGCTGGTCAGAAAGTTGTGAGTTTTTCAAAATCAAATCATTTTTATCTGCTGCTCCTGCGGTAATATTTTTTTTAAAATTTCGCACATCTCGATCAGAGAGAAGATGCTTTTGTTCTCCATCAGATATATTTGTAATTATTAACGCAAATGCCATAATTGTATGTTTTCAGAATTTTTATTTTATTTTAAATAATTTGGCACGAGAATGCAGAAAAGCAAGTATTTTTAGGAATCTAGTTTCTAAACTTTTCTAGTACATCTAGATTCTTTTATTTTTCTGTTGTGGCTTGTATCATTGCAAGGTAATTTTCGTATGGTATGTACTCGGGAATACTGTTCCCAGAACCAACTGCATAACTAGTGTATCCATTTGTCTGTTTTATTAGATCTTCGGTCCTTTCCCTAATTTTTTCAGGGGTTGAGCGCGAAAGAAAATCTACATCTATTCCTCCGAGTATAGCAATTCTGTCTCCCCATTTATCGTATGCTTCTTCTACAGGAATAATAGCGTCTTCATATGAGTGTTTTTCATTAAATTTGATGTCATTAATAATGTCATCAAATACCTTTGCCACATTTCCGCAGGAATGCATTAGAGCAGGTTTACTGGAGGCATGAATGACTTCTACTATTTTTTTGTGCCAGGGGATAATATATTCGCGCATTTGATT
>JAYEIY010000020.1:0-3780 GCA_034660375.1 Verrucomicrobiota bacterium | reverse complement strand
TTCCTGAAGAAATACAATATAGATTACGATGAAAAATATGTATGGGATTAATTTATAAAATGCCCTTGCAGGGCAAACTATATTTTTTATATTAACCCAGGGTTTAAACCCTGGGCTAATATAAAATGCCCTTTCAGGGCAAAAACAAGTTTCAATAAAAAGACATTAGGTGCTTTTGATATAGGAATTTTTGAAGAACAAAAGATTAGAAAAATAAGGATACAAATTAATGTATTTATCTATAGGTATAGAAAAAATCATAAATGGAAGGTCTTTGGAATGGGAACTTATTGAAATATCCCTTTCAGGGATGAATGCAACGTTATCCTGGAACATGGATAATAAAAAAAGGTTAAGCAAAAATGAATAATATAAGAATAATAGTATGTCTTGGGTTATCAATAGTAACCCATCTGTGCATCTTTTTTATAGTACCTGCAGTTTTAAACAGACCTTCTGCGGGTGGAGGCGGACAACCCCCTGCCGGAGGACCCATGAAGTTAGAAGTTGCAAAAGTTCCTCCTGTAAAACAGGAAAAAGCAAAACCACAGAGATTAACTAGTAATGACGAAAAACTTAAGGAGAATAAAAATTTTCCAAAGCAGGAACAACCTGCTCCTTCGGCAAGTAAGAAGAAAGATTTTAAAGAAAGTACGGATACATCAAATCAGAAGGCAACAACAGATAAAGGTCGCTTTGTTACAGCCGAAGTAGCAGAAAAGCCAAAAGAGAAAAAAACACAAACAATTGAAGAAGCTGTAGAAGAGGTTTCAAAAAAGAAAAATGAAGTAATAAAAAGTAAACTATCCAGTGATAGTTACCGCAGATATTTAACCTCATTAAATATAGGAAAAGTTAAAGGAAAAGCTACTCCGCAACTTATGCTGGCATTTCATGATGTAGCTCAATTAATGGAAGTTCATAAGTACTACGGGATGAAAGTTATTCTTCTTAATCCATCTTCCCCACGAACAGTTGTAGAACTCACCGGATTGGGTACACAAAATGTCGATTTTCAGAAAATTACCAACTTTAACTGGAAAAACTATAGCAACCGGATTTTTCCAAGAACTGAGCCATTTTTTCGTAATTTAAAAAATGAAGCGGTTAAAAAAGGATTGTTAAGAGGCAAAAGTCTCAGATTGGTCTCCATTACACCTAATAGTCCTGATTCATATTTTAGATATAAACAGATCAATGTATCCAAACAAAATGGTCATCATCCCGATCAGGTTTCTACCGTAATAGGCCGTTTTGTAAGAACGGATGCAGGATACTGGATATTAAAAGTAGAGAAAATAAGGCTAAAAACGGGTGAAACCAAATCAGTGCAGGATTTTGAATATCAGAAAATAAGAAAATAAAATGTAGGGGTAGATTCTATATCTGCTCTAAAAAAAAGGAATAAAAAATGTTAAATTTATGGCAATATGTAGTACAGGCTGGCTGGATTGGATATGTGCTTGTAGGAGTTTCTATTATTTCTGTTTCCATCATATTTGAAAGATTATGGTATTGGTTAAGGCAGGATAGCATGCCAACGATAAAAGAACGCTCGGCAATAATTAATACATTTAGAAAAAATAATTCTGATGAACTCAAAAAAAATATCGTAAAAATGAAGCAATCGCCTGAAAAAAGAGCATTGACCTTTTTGCATGAACATTTTGATATTGCTGGTGATCACCCACTAGATGTGGCTGTGAGCCGTGAAGTAAGAAGTACTTCTTCTAATCTTAGAATTCTTGACTTAAATAGCGCAATTGCCCCAATGCTGGGGATATTAGGGACAGTAACGGGAGTAATTACATCGTTTCAGGGGATTTCGGGAGATGCACCGGATACAGGAGTGATGATCTCGGGAATATCTGTGTCTATGCTTACAACTGCTATAGGTTTAATTGTTGCTCTGATAAGCCTGATACCATATAACTATTTTGCCACAAAAGCCTATAACAGACAATTGTATCTAGGTGAATTTTTACAGGAATGCTGGAGCGTGAGAAAAATCGGGAAATCAGAAACTAAAGATACGAAAGACACGAAAAAAACTGCTGAAAAAGAAAAGATAAAAAATCATAAACCAGATATTGTAGTTAATAATCCCCGCTCTGCGAGCTAAGAAATACTTGCATTCGCAAATACCGTTCGGGGGTTCACTTTTCTGTCACATAATAATTCTGTCAAAATAAGTACTTGCAGTTAATAATTCTGTCACATAATAATTCTGTCAAAATAAGTACTTGTAGTTAATAATTCTGTAAAAAAAGGAATAATAATTAATGAAAAAGATACCTGAAATAAAACGAGCCAAAGGTGAAATGCTACCCATGATGGACATGGTATTTCTATTGCTTATCGTTTTTATTTTTATGATAATCCAGATGAGACCTAATTTCGGAGTCAGTGTAGAACTTCCTGAAATTGCAGAAAAACTTACTACTAAAGCAGAACAAAAACAAAAAACAGTAACTGTCTCTGTTACAACTGAAAATGAAATATATGTAAATAAAGAAACTGTGCAAATTGAGAATCTTATCCCAGAAATAAAAAAAATTACCGGAACTACAGAAAATTCCAATATTTCAGTGATTTTAAGAGGGGATAAAATGTCAAGTTATGGCAAAATGATAGAGATTTTTAGCAAATTCAGAGAGGAAGGGATTAGCAATATACTTTTTGATGTTGAACCACAGATGGACACGGATAAACACAGATAAGGGCGAAGAGCGGATTGACAGAATGATTAAGGGAAAAAGATAGGAAAGGGCGAAGAGCGGATTGACAGAATAATTATGTGACAAAATGATTAAGGGCAAAAGATAGGAAAGGGCGAAGGGCGGATTGACAGAATGATTATGTGACAGAATAATTAAGGGCAAAGGGCATTATTAAGGGCTGAAAGCCCGAAATTCCACAGCCCTAGGCAACGCCTGGGGAAAGTGCGGATTGACAGAATGATTATGTGGCAGGAAAGTGAGCCCCCGAACGGTATTTGCGAATGCAAATATTTCTTAGCTCGTAGAGCGGAAATGATTAAGAGCAAAGGACAAAATATAATATGACAAATAAATCATTAGGCGATTTTTCAACAAAAAATTCTATGGGAAAAAAGACTGTTGATAATAATATTCAGGAACCTTTTTTGGAAACAGAAGAAAATTCTATCTGGACTATGGTTACAGAGCGACCGCAGGGTCCAAAAGGAGAAGAAGTTCTTGGATCCATAGATAGGTATAAACTTTTTCATAAACTCGGAGCAGGTGGTTTTGGAGCAGTCTATCTTGCGTTCGACACTATTTCACAACTTTATGTTGCTATAAAAGTACTTCCGGCTCTTATCTCGCAAGACCCCGAAGAACTCGAAAATGTCAGGAAAAATTTTGCTCTTGTCAGTAAACTGAAACACCCTAATATTGCATCTCTAGAACATCTTCATAAAATCGAAAAAATAGATGAGTCTTCTGAAAATTTGTTAAAAGTAGGGCAGGGTGGTTATTTGGTCATAATGGAGTACATCAAAGGTTCTACAATATCCTCTTGGCGACGACAGTTCGATGATAAAAAAGTCCCTTTTGAAAAGGCAGTCGAAATTTGTTCTGCAGTTGCCACGGCACTGGATTTTGCACACGGAAAAAAGATTGTTCATCGTGATATAAAACCATCTAATGTAATGATTACAGAGGATGGCGAAATAAAAGTACTGGACTTTGGTCTTGCTGCAGAAATCCGTTCTTCAATGAGTCGTGTTTCCAATCAGGTAAGCGACACCAGCGGAAC
>JAYEIY010000019.1:0-3785 GCA_034660375.1 Verrucomicrobiota bacterium | reverse complement strand
GTGAAAAGCCTTCGAGCGTAGCAAAAAAGGCTTTTCACACTATCTGTAGATAGATTAAAAACTTTATGAAATATAAAAAAAAAAGATGTGACAACTTATTGGTTTTGGGTGGTTTTGTAGAAGATCTTGATACAGCCAGAAGACTTATTATGGCAGGAAAAGTTCGCAACACATCTGACTCTGTTGTATCTAAAGCATCTGAAAAGTTTTTGGAGGACACAGAGTTTATTGTAGATGATAAACATTCTTTTGTCAGTCGTTCGGCAGCAAAGTTAAAAGGGGCATTAGATAAATATGTGGATGATTTGAGCAATATGGTTTGTCTTGATATAGGAGCTTCTACGGGAGGTTTTACCGAGGTTATGTTGCGTAAAAATGCTGCAAAGGTATACGCTGTTGATGTGGGAACCGGACTTCTTCACTATAAGCTTCGAACAGATGAACGAGTAGTTGTTCTTGAAGGAATAAATGCAAGACATCTTTCAGAAAAAGAAATTCCGGAAAAAGGCGATATTTTAAGTTGTGACGTATCATTTATTTCTCTAAAAACAATCCTTCCAGCCGTTAATCCTTTTTTAAAGAAAGGAGCTTGGGCTTTTACTTTGATAAAACCACAATTTGAAGCCGAGAAAAAAGATGTCCCCCATGGTGGAATAATAATTGATAAAAAATTACAACAAAAAATTGTTAATGAAATAAATTTATTTGCAAAAGATAGACTTAACTGGACTTTGATTGAAACAGTAACTTCGCCCGTAAAAGGAACAAAAGGAAATCAGGAATTTGTATCCGTTTTTAGAAAATAACCTACATATTTAGTAAAACATACCATTTGAATATTGAATTTAAATAAATAATTCTCTTTATGAAAAATAAATATCTTTTAGGGCTTGGAAATTATTCAAAAAATGCCGATGGAATAGGTCTTTGTATTGTTGAGCATATTATTGATAATAGTTTGGATAAAGATTTTGAATCTAGAAAGCCTGTATTAAAAGGTTCTTGTTTTTTTTAAACTTTTTCGTGCAGGGTTTTATTATGACTATTTTACAAAATCCACTTATCATACTTTTTGTTATTATTGCTCTTGGTTTGCTTCTGGGGAAGATAAAAGTTTGCGGACTTTCTCTAGGAAGTTCAGGAGTTTTATTTGTAGCATTGCTTTTTGGACATCTCCATTGTACTCTTCCTGCCGGAGTAGGAACACTGGGGCTTATTTTATTTGTTTATTGTATTGGACTTACGGCTGGACCGAGCTTTTTTTCTGCTATTGCAGAAAAAGGAATTACCTTAGCTCTTTTATCTATTATTGCTGTAATTCTTGCAGCATTGACCACCATTGCTATGGCACGTCTTTTTTCAATTAGATTTGACTTGGCAGTAGGGCTTTTTGCTGGTGCTTTGACTAGTACTCCCGGTTTGGCATCTGCCATGGATGCTTTGAAAGAAAATCCCGATAACATGGCATCAATCGGCTATGGAATAGCTTATCCATTCGGTGTTGTAGGAGTCGTTCTTTTTATTCAGCTTCTTCCTCGTTTCCTTAAAAAAGATCTTCAAAAAGAAGCAAATCAAATAAGTTCTGCGAGAGAAGAAAGTAAGATTTCCAGAATCCTGGTCAAGATTACAAATCCGCAGTTGACAGGCAAACGCATTATGGAAAATGAAGACTATTTTGAATCTCTCAATTGTCGTATTACTCGGGTTATGAATGATGTCGGACGTCTCGTGCCTTTAAAACATGATGAAATCTTTCAAAAGGGACAATTGTTGTTATTAGTGGGAAAGGAAAACAAATTTACTATGCTGGTTAATTATCTCGGAGAAAAATCAGATAAAAATTATATTATTGATGCGGATAATGAAAGAAAGGAGATTATTGTTACTTCAAAGGAAATGGTAGGAAAAACTATTTCTGAATTGCAACTTCTCAAAAAACATGGAGTCTCTATAAGCAGAGTTACAAAGGATGAAGAGACCCGTCTGGCAACCTCTTCTCTAAAATTGAAGTATGGAGATACTATTACTGCGATAGGACAAACTCAGAATTTACAGGAATTTACTGAATTTGCCGGAAATCAGACCAAGGCTCTTCATATTACAGATTTAATCTCCCTTTCCTTTGGATTGTCTCTCGGAATACTGTTCGGTTCTATTCCTGTCTCTTTGCCAGGACTGAAAACTCTATATTTAGGAATGGCCGGTGGTCCTCTTTTTGTGGCTCTTATTTTAAGTTATTTTAGAAGTAAAGGAGTAATTCCTGGAAAAATGCCACAGGCTTCACGAGTGCTTATGATGGATTTGGGATTAGTTTTCTTTCTCGCAAATGCAGGAATAAAGGCAGGACATAAAATTATTCCCGTCCTTCAGCAACACGGATTCAAGCTTTTTTTTGCAGGAATGATTATTACACTTATCCCAATGATTGTATCATATATAGTTGCTGCTAAGGTTTTTAAAATGAATATAGTTGAAGCTTTGGGAGGAATTTGTGGAGGAATGACTTCAACTCCGTCCCTAGGGGCTTTATCCTCGAAAGTAGATTCAGATATACCTGTAACAAGCTATGCAACAGCATACCCAGTTGCATTAATCCTCATGACCATAGCGACACAAATCGTTATATCAATTTTGAAATAATAGGGTGCCACACGTTCCCCCACCTTTTTTAGCGTATTTTTCTTATAATTATTGAACTTAGATTTATCATTTTCTTAATTCTTGATTTTTCTTTTATTTTCTAAAATTATTTTTTATTTTTTTTGAATTTAGCGCTTTAATAGGATATTAAATCATACGGTATATTAAATTTTTTAAGCAAAATTCGTATGTTGAATCCGGACAGCACGGAGTAAAAGAATATCACAAAGCAATGGATATTATCGACAGAATTACATCAGTTAATTTAAAATTAATAAAGGAAAGAACATCTGGACACGACAAGTAAACTTCCTCCCAGGACTTGAAGCATTAAACGGAGTAAATTCATACACAGATGGCTTCCTTCCGTTGGCTACTGCTTATTGTCGGCGTCTTGGAATTATTTACTCTGTAAATAAATTAGTTCCTTCAAAAATGAATATAAGTCCGGGCGGGTACGGTTCAAACAATGATCTTGAATACTCTCTCAGGCAGATCACCTTTATATCGCCTTGAAGAGTTTTTAGCAGAGCAGGATAAAGAAATTAAAAGACCAAGTAAGCGTTTATAATTGTGAAGCTGATGCTAAGCAAGCTCAAATTCAAATCAATAAGATTGGCAGTCATTTTCATGAAACAAGAAGCTTTGTCATCCCGTTTAAGGCAAATAAACCAGGACGACCTCCTGCAAATAAGCCGGCTGCAACGGTCACAAAATATCGTTTGAAATGGAAAATCATTCCTAAAAGAGAAGTTGTTGAAAAAACAAGGATTATTGCAGGATGCTTTATTCTTTTGACAAATGTCCCTAAAATAAGAAAAGATGCCCCCTTGGCTCAAAAGAACTCCTGAGAACATATAAAAGGCAATATGGAGTAGAAAGTGGATTTGCTTTTCTTAAAGATCCTCTTGTTCTAAATGACACTTTTCTTAAAAAAGCGAATAGGATCGATGCGCTTGGAATGATTCTGGTAATCACTCTTATTCAGAACTCATCGGTTTGAGGCTGACGAACATGTAACTAAGATTCCCTTTTTTACTAAAGAAAGGGAAAGTAGTTGCTCGGTAATGCAAATTCCTTGCTCAAAACAAAACATACTCGCAACTTAACTTCCCTATCGTCGATAAAACGGAGATTCTTGTTTA
>JAYEIY010000018.1:0-3803 GCA_034660375.1 Verrucomicrobiota bacterium | reverse complement strand
TTAAAGCATAGAGTTCAATTTTTAAAAATTTAACTGTCGATTAAATAAGTTGTTTTTTTTGACGAAAATAACTTGACTTAGTGCATAAAAGAGAGAATATACTTAATTTTCGAGTTTTATCAGAATTATTTTTTAATTTAATTCTCCAGACTTCAAAATTTTGGTTCAATGGAATGAAATAAGTAGTTTTGCAGGAGATTCTGGAATATTCAGAACTGATTATTGTGTAACCCGCTCCGAAGCGACACTCGTATTTATAGTCGTTCAGATCTTTTGCTACAGGTTGCCAGGCTCCTGACCAGAAATCCCCACTTTCATTATCGCGCAAATAGATAAAATTACCGGGCATATCAGCAGGAATGCTATTAAACCGGAAACGACTTAATCGTCCTTGAGCAACTGACTTATAGAATGTGTAACCAGCGCCATTGTTAGTTATAATAGCCCCAAAGTCGGCACTTCCCATATAATTGCTCCACAAGCCAGGGGTATCCGGACGGGTAACCACATACTCACGATTTGTATCATCAAAATATCCGTAATTCATAAAATGGATCTTATTATTATTTGGTTTCTAAAAATTTATTTATTTCCTTTTTTGCAGCTAAAAAATGCTCTTCTAATTCATTCAGATTTGTCCGAATAAGATCCAAATCATTTTTTTTCGCTAGCGATTCAAATTTAAAAGCAAGATCAGATAAAGCCTGTGCGCTTAGTGTTGCGGCAATACCCTTGATAGAATGTGCATGCAGTTGCACATCTTTTGGATCATCGGCATTAAGAGCATCTTTTAAATTTTGGATCTGCAATGGGATATCTTTAAAAAAATCTTCTGCAATGGTCTGAGCAAAGTCATAATCATTCATCATTCTTTCTAAAAAAACTTTGCCGTCAAATATATTTGTTTTCATAACTTACCTCTTTTAAATTAATTCTGAATTTTAAAAGTTCTTATTTCAAATGGTTTAAATGGAATAGAGATAATATTTCCTTCAAAACTTGCAATTTCCTTCCATTCGAGCAAATCAGTTTCGATCAGCTTTATTTTTTTGTTTTTAAGTCGTATTTCTGCAATCGCTTTCTTGCCATGCCGTTCAACCAAACGGATTACATGGCAATTATCTTTTTCGGCACGTTTCATAACTTCTAATGTAATATTATCTGAAACAAGTTTACATGGAAGTTCTATTTTATCTATTTTGAAACCATCAAAGATCATTGGTTTTCTGTTCAGCATTTCGGCTTCAGGAATGACATCAGAATTAATCAAGTCTCCACTATGTGGCAGAAGACTGTAGGTAAACTCATGCTGACCAATATCGGCATCAGGATCAGGATTGGTAGGGGAACGCAATAAATTCAGATCTATAACATTATCATGAATCTTATGCCCATATTTACAGTCATTTAACAATGCGACACCGTAATCAGGAAGAGAGATATCTACATATTTCTGTGCGCACACTTCAAATTTTGCCATATCCCAACTTGTGTTACGGTGTGTCGATCTTTTAAGATAACCATACTGAATATCACAGGTAAACTCTAAACAGCTTACAGATGTCGGAAATTCTACACGTAGCATGTGATGCTTTTCCTTCCAGTCAATATTAGTCGCAAAATCAAGACGTTTAGTATTTGTAGCCAGAGATATGGTCTGGAGGATTCTGGATTTACCAATCTTCAATTGGAATTTCAGATTCTGCAAAATTCCTCCTTTTATTCCACTTATTTTCTTTCCTTTTGGATGTTCAATAAACTGCTCTTCATAAAAGAAATCAATATCCCATGCGTCCCAGGCATTAGGTCTATCTACATATAGAGAGAAGATATTTCCTTTTTTATCATTCTGCAATATGTCTCGTCCTTCTTCTTTGTCAAATGCTTTGACAAGTTCTCCGTTTTCATTGAATTCATATTTTACAAGATCGTTTTCCAGAACCAGTCCTTCAAGAGATGCTTCATTTTTTGAAGTCCTGCATGATTTTGTCAAAGCAACAAAACTGTGTGGCGGAACATTGAGCATAACGAACGTTCCGTCAGGTTCATTTTGAATGGGAAGGAAATTCCCATTGTCATCTTTAATATTATAGCCTTTGCAATTTTCGGGGAGGGAGATCGGCTGGCTAAAATTCCAAGAAAGAGAATTAAACAACACAATTGATTCAGAATCTTTTTCAAACAATTTTTCTGCTGCGAGATTCGCAAGTTTTTCACATTCTAAGAGATTTTTTTTATAGTCTTGTTTTGCTTCATCGTTGACCATTTTTATACTGGAGCCTGGGATGATATCGTGAAACTGATTCATCAGCATATTTTTCCAAATACGGTCCAATTCTTTACGTGGATATTGTTTACTTGGAAGGGCTGAGCAGATAAATTCCAATGCCACTAGTTTACTTTCCAGACACCGGTTTCCTTTCTTTATTTCAGCCTGTGTCGTGTAAGTTCCCCGATGCAGTTCTAGGTAGAGTTCTCCGTCCCAGATTTCAAGTTCTTTCTCCTTTTTCTGCAAATCTTTAAAAAAATCAGAAGCCATTTCAAATTTTACTTTAGGAACTCCTTCAAGGTTTTGCATGCGAAGTCCTCTTTCTATATAATCTTCACGAGGACCACCACCACCATCGCCAATTCCAAAAAGAACCATAAATTCATCCAGAAGATCTTTTTCTGCAAAATTTCCCTGCGACCCGACAAGTCCAGAAGAACCCCATTTATTTTTTCCCTGACTAGGTATCATAACTGAATTATAACTATTGTCCGGGGGAAAATGAGTAATTACTTCAGAACCATCAATTCCCCTCCATTTAAAGGTAGTATGTGGAAATTTATTGAATTGACTCCATGATATTTTTATTGTAAGAAAATAGTCTACTCCACTTTTTTTCATAATTTGAGGAAGAGCTGATGAATAACCAAATACATCAGGTAACCAGAGATTCTGAATATCCACACCGAATTCATCCATATAAAAGTTTTTCCCATGTAGGAACTGCCTTACAAGAGATTCTCCACTAACTAGGTTCATATCATTTTCTACCCAGGTTGCTCCCTGTACTTCCCAGCGTCCCTCTTTAATACGTGCTTTAATTTTTTCATAGAGGTCAGGATAATAATCTTTAACAAATTGATAATGCTGTGCCTGTGATGCACCGAAAACGTATTGTGGATATCGATCCATTAAATCCAGCTGGCTGGCAAAAGTTCTAGCACATTTTCTTATAGATTCACGAACAGGCCAACGCCATCCGGTATCAATATGAGCATGCCCTACAGAAACCGCTGTCAAATCAGAATGATATGCAGGAGCATCGAAAAGTGGTTTTAAAATTTTTCTACATTTTTTTGCTTTCTCAGGAGTGTTTCCGAAGAAATCAATCATTTGATTTAATGTTCTTAAGATTCTTGAACGCCTAACGCTTGATTCAGGAAGGGATTTTATCAAACTTGAGAGAACTTCTATATCAATCCAAAGTTGCCAAAGCTCCTCATTAAAAGTTGCCAATTTCATATCTTTTACAACAGGGGAAAAGTTCTCATTTTCCGGAGTAATGCCCATCAAGGGATTTGCTGCTGCTTCTATCCACAGATCAACTTCTTCTGCCCCTTTGCAAGGTTCAAAAAGTCTATATATATCTTTGGAGTGTCCAGGTCCAAAAACAGAACCATTAGTCAATCCATAAATTGGGCAGCCTGCTTCATCAAAAATCAATGCCTCACCGCCAAAATTCAATTTAGCTACAACTGTCAAGCCTTGCCAGCTTTCTGGGACTTTTCCGGTAAGATGAAACCATCCACTGTAC
>JAYEIY010000017.1:0-3809 GCA_034660375.1 Verrucomicrobiota bacterium | reverse complement strand
CTGCTTTCCAGAAGGTTTCGGCTGGAAGTAGTGTTGTTATAGCATCAATTTTTTTATTTTTCAAAATCTTAATAAGACTTTGACATACACTTTTCTCTTTTTCAGTTGAGTAAAAAATAACCGATAAATACTGTGGTCCTTTATGCGGTCCCTGCCCATTCTTCTGGGTGGGATCATGGATTTCAAAAAAATATTTAACCAGTTCTTCATAGGTGACTTTTTCTGGATTATAGGATACTTGTACTGTTTCATAATGACCACTTTTCTGCGTGCAAATATCTTCGTAAACAGGATTTTGTAGGCTACCTCCCATGTATCCAGATTCAGCATAATATACCCCTAGCTTTTGTTCAAAAAGGTATTCTACACCCCAAAAACAGCCCCCAGCAAAATAAGCAATTTTTCGTTTTGAGAATTTTTTTGAAGGGATAAAAAGAATAGCGGCTGAATTGACGCAATGACGGGTGTTTTTTTCAGTAAGGTCTTCCCCTTCAAAAACATGTCCTAAATGTGCTCCACATCTATTGCAAAGTATTTCAGTTCTTCGTTGGTCTGCATCCATTTGACGTTTGACTGCATCAGGAAGCGCATCGTCAAAACTAGGCCATCCGCATGTAGACTGAAATTTGTCATCAGAATGAAAAAGCAAAGCATCACAGCGTTTACAAATATATCTTCCTTTTTCAGCAAAATCATTATATTTTCCTGAGAAGGGTTTTTCTGTTTCTTTATTGATAATGATTCTTTTTTCTACGGGTGTTAATTTATTATAGATTTGTTGATTAGTCATAAGTCTATTCTTGTCTGCATTTTTTATTTGGCTCTCAGTTTTCATTAGATAAAAGAGCATAAAAATTAAAATAATTGTAAAGAGTTTTATCATTTTTAATAATAGTATAGAGGCATAATAATGTTTTTTTCCTGTTCAAGTTGGGGAAAAAGGGCAAAGTGTTCTACAGGTTCCAACCTGTGGGTATTATTCTTATATATATTCGGGATATTTTTTGTAAATCACTTCAATTTTTTTATTATTTCATCAATATCGCTCAAAGGTTGTTCACAGGCTTGACCTTTACAGATATAGACTTAGGTATATAAGTTGTAGCAAAAAATGGTTTCTTTTCTGCAGTCATTACTATTGTTAGAGGCCAGCCACCACTGCCTGTCATTATTTGCCACACTGTCATATAAATAGTATCAATATCAGGACGTTCCTCTTTGTCAACTTTTATAGAAACAAAAGCTTTTTATTTTGCAGCTGTTTTTAGTAAGCTATACATCAAAGCTGCAGTTAAAGCCCCTAAAACTGGAGCTACTACATAGGCAGATAAGAAATGCAGATTTCCTGATACTAGGGCAGGTCCTATTGATCTAGCAGGATTCATAGATGCACCACAAATTGGACCTGCAAACATTGCTTCCAGTGCAACTGTAGCACCAATAGCAATCCCCGCCATGATTCCTTCTGCTAACGTGTCTGTTGCAACTGCCATAATGACATACATAAGAAAAAAAGTTAAAATAAATTCCCAAATAAATGCAGTTGAATATAAGTTATCTATTGGGAGAGTTACCCCTAAATTTAAAACTGTTTCTTCTGTTTTCATTTTTAAAATATCTGTCAGGGTTATTACATGCAGGTAGCTTGTAAAAATGGCACCTAGACATTGTGCTAGAATATATGGGATTACATCTTTTATGGGGAAGTGACGTGTTACAGTAAATGCAATAGTTACAGCTGGATTAAAATGAGCTCCACTCAAGTGCCCGGAAGCATAGATCATAGCTATAACAACTAAACCGAAAACTATATAGGTAAACCTCTGGGAGTTATTTGATTTACTGCGATTGCACCGCAACCCATAAACACGATAGCAAAAGCTCCTAAAAATGCGCAAATACATCTTTTCAGTATATTCACAATGTAATTCTCTGGAATATCCATACTAATCCTTTTTCTTATGTTTTTGTGCATATTTCAGTAAACCACATTTTGCATGAGTCAGAGTTCACAGCTTTAGCGTGAAAAAAGACATTTTGGTCACGCTAAAGCTATGGATTCTAATTTTCTTCTATGAAAATGAAGGTTTTACGTACTTTTATGTATTAAGTAGACATTGCACGAAAAGCCTTTTTTGCTTCACTCAAAGGCTTTTCATACACTGTCTGTTTTTGGTTTCTGTTATTTTCTGAGTAAATAAGACTAAAAATCATTATTAACGAGTCCGTATTTATTTTAAATAAAGTTCAAAATCTCTGATTAGGTATTTTACAACATCCCGGAGATCCCTTGTGAAGACCACAGCCTTTACATTTTTTCAGATCTTTCTTGCAACACTTGTCAGTTCCCTTTATCTCTCCACATTTTTTGCAAAGAAGAGATGGGACTTTTTC
This sequence comes from Verrucomicrobiota bacterium, assembly GCA_034660375.1. Classification (GTDB taxonomy): domain Bacteria; phylum Verrucomicrobiota; class Lentisphaeria; order UBA2565; family JAYEIY01; genus JAYEIY01. The sequence continues at coordinate 1,415 of JAYEIY010000017.1, read as the reverse complement.
AAGAGTCTCGCCGTTTCCTTTTACTTTAGCTATATATTTTGCAGAGGCTGCTTTTATCTTACTTATACAACCCTGGCAACAGACATATATTCTGTAGCCTTTTACTTTACGTCCGCATACTTACTCTTATTTATCTTTCCACCCATTAGCGGACAGGTTATCTGTGGTTTAGCAACTTTTTTCAATCTTGCTTTACCACCTTTTGAGCCACAACACTGACCCATTGCATTTAAGTTTGTAACGACTACGAGTATAGCAACTAAAACTGTTAGAACAAATATCCTTTTCATCTCTTTCTCCTCTAATCTTTTGTTAAATGTGGAATAGAATCTTTCTATTCCATCTGTATTGCCATGTGCAGTCTATCTACTCTCTTTCTCTAGCTTTCCTCCCAATGTTTATATTATAGCTTTTAATGTTGATTGATTTAGTATAGTATTTAGCTGAAATCATGCCATTTAATTCTTTTTATATACTTTGGGGGATTAAAAAGTCTTGTTTCAGGTTATTTTTTTTTATTATTAAAAAAAAGAGTCTTTTGTTAATGTCTCACGAATCTTTTATTTATAATACACTTATGTCATAGATATTCAGTAAAGCACGTCTTGCACACGTCAAAGTTCATAGCTTTAGCGTGAAAAAAAGACATTTTAGATCACATTAAAACTGTGAACTCTGACTCTCTTCTGTAAAAATGGAGGTTTTACGTCCTTTACTAAACATGTACCTTATGTTTTTATATAAAAAGCTATCTAATTTGGCGAATGAAGATTATTGTTAAATATAAAAATTGTTTTTATCTTAAAAACATGTCTCATTATTGTATATGAGACACTAAGTGCTTATTGAGACATTTTGTTTTGATTAAGGAAACGGTATAGTGTTGCGCGTCCTACACCTAAGAGTTTAGCAGTCTTTACTTTATTTCCATTGGCTTCAGTAAGAGCTTTTTCAACAGTTGCCGAGTCAAGTTTATGTTTTCTTTTTATCTTTAGTTTCGATTTAGCCACAATATTAATATTTATTGCATTTTTTGAGAAATTGGGTAGGTGAATGGGTTCTATGGCATCTCCTTTACATTTGAGCATGGCATACTGTATCCAGTTTTGCAGTTCTCTTATATTGCCTGGCCAATCATAAGAAAGCATAATTTTAAGAACTTCTGGAGAAAAGTCAAGGTTCTCTCTTTTTGAGTCATTTTTTGCATTTTCAAGTAAATGTTCAGCAATCATGAGAATGTCATTCCCTCTATTTCTAAGGGGGGGTAGCTGAAGAGGCACAACGGCAAGGCGATAATAAAGATCTTCACGAAAATTCCCATTTGAAATCTCTGTGGCAATATCTTTGTTCGTCGCACTAATTATTCTTACATCCGTTTTTGTTGTTTTTTCACTTCCAACACGTTCAAAAGTACC
>JAYEIY010000016.1:0-3811 GCA_034660375.1 Verrucomicrobiota bacterium | reverse complement strand
GCTTGATTGCTACAGTCCGACCAAGTTCCTTATCTGTTGCACGATAAACTTTGGCAAATCCACCGGATCCTATCTCTTCGTGTATATCATACTTATCTTCAAGAGGTTGAAAACTGACAAAACCTGACTCTTCCAGCATACCAGAAGAAAACTCTCCGAGCGTTGACATATCTCCTAAGGAAATATCTGAAAGCGATACATCCCTATGCTCTGGAGCTACAGTCTTCATTTCTCCGAGAGACAAGTCAGCACTATCTCCGGAAATAGAAGATATGTCAGAGCCGCATTCCATACAGAACTTGGCTCCATCAGGGAGTTCTTTATTGCATTTTGGACAAATCATTCTAGTTCCTTATTTTAACCACAGATGAACACAGATAAACACAGATCCTTTCTTTTTATTTTTAACCACAGATGAACATCAATAAACACAGACCTCTTTAATCAAAAGGATTCAGTATTTTTATATTTTTTATCTTAGTAAAATCCTGAGTATTCCGAGTAACTAATACAAGATTATTGATCAATGCTGTTGCTGCAATAATTGCATCTGGTGTTTTTATTGCTACCATTTGTTTCAAAGTAATTGTTTTTTTAATAATTTTATCTGACATTTTCAATTCATCTAATAAATCTGACATTTTCAATTCATCTAATAAATCTAACATTTGTCTCAACTTGAGAATTTCATTTTTCTCAATTTTGTTATATCCCAAAACTTCAATTCTTGTTATAGAAGAATAAGCTCCGTTCTCATTTTCTATCGTTTTGGTTAAAAAACAGGTTGCTTTTGAAATATTAGCTAATGCATATATCCATATATTCGAATCTAATAAATATTTCATATTCTACCATCCCATTCAGCTCTTTCCTTTCTTTGCCATTCGACAGGATCAAAATCTCTTATATCAAAAGTACCTAATGTCTTTTTTAATTTATTCCATTTCTTCATTTTCTCATTATTGCTAATATCATGAGAATAAACAGCTAATATCTTAATGTGTTTATTCTTCAACTGCTTCTGATAATTCTGTGGAATTTTTATTACATTTGACAAAACATCTGTTTCAAATTCAATTGCCTGCATATTATTCTCCATTACTATTTTATGATAGAGTCGTGCGAAATGCAAGTAGCGTAGACATTCCTGTCTGCGATAAAATGCTATTTGAGCTTGACAGACAAGAATGTCTATCCTACCTTTGGCTCAAATATCATTTTCTCACGCATTTTGCAGAACCTTATATTTTATGATTTTAGCATTTTACGGTTTAATGATTCCGAGCAGGCACATAGGTACTGCCTCTACTCGTACTTATCAAATTTCTTTTGTTTTTCCTTATCTTCTATTTTATCTATTGTTTTATCGGCTTCTTTGGTAGTTTCTTGATCTTTTTCTTTCCATGTCATATCGCTGTTGCCACTTATACCTATGGACTCTTTTAATGCTAGATATTGCTCAGCGAGAATTTCCTTTCTTTTTAGAAGAGTTTTAAGTCTCTTTTGAAGATTTTTGATATTATATTCCATATAGTCTTTTCTTTCTTCATATTTAGCGACTAAATCTCTTTTCTTTTTTGCTCTTATTTCATCGTTGGTAATATTCTTTATTGATTTACTGCGAGCTAGAACAAGCTTATCCAGGGCATTCAGATTGTCTTTATTTTCCTTTAGTTCTTTTTGATATCTAGCAATTTTACTGACTATAAAATCCAAGTTACCTTTTACGGTTTCTGCTTTATCCTTTGTATGATACCCTAAAACATCTTTATATAGATCAGATGCTTTTTTAAGATTTTCATCGGCCTGTTTTTTTTGTTCTTCAGTAAGTTCTGTTTTTACGGACTCGGTTGGGAAAGCCGCGGTTTTTGTCTCTGCTGAAACAAATGATACAGAAACTAAAAATGTTATCATTACAAAAAGTATTTTATTCATATTATTTCTCCTTTATATTTTATTATTTTCGATTTATAGAAATTCTTTCCATGGTTCATCGTCAGAGAGTTCTTCATCTACTGCATCAAGACTTAGACTACCCGCATCAAAAGTCTGCAAAACATCAAGATTCTCATCCATCTTATCAAAAGTATTATTAAATTCACCTAATTTACTCTGAATTCCGCGTATCTTTGAAAAAGTATTCATTATGGAGTGTGCTCCGCCTCCGGTAACCAATATAGTTAAACCTGCCATGTCTTTACGTGCTTCAGCCAGATCAATAAAAGTCTCTCTTTGTGCTTTAAGATTATCAAACCAAGTCGCAAGATCTTCTGCGCCTCTTGCAATACTTGAACCATTTTTGCTCATGCCTGCAAGTGTATGCTGAAGTTGTTTTTGGATATGGGCATGGGTTTTAAGTACCATTTTCTGCATTTTATATTTTCTATGCAATTTCTTAAATTCGCGTTTGAGTTTTACTGCGTCTTCTTTTGATGCGCGTTCTATCTTTCTGGCAAGGTCTTTGAGTTGTTTAGTACTTTTGTCCATTATTTCTTTACGCCTTGATATTTTTTCTTTCATTTTATCATTTTTGTAATCAAGGCGTTTTGCTACTCTTTGAACTTCGAGGACTATATCATTAAAAGCCCATTCTGTCTCCTGTTTATTAACTAAGATAGTATCAATATCTCTAACGAAATTATTGAGATGCTTTGCAAATCCTACTTCAAATTCGGATTTATTAAGAAGATTTGGATCTGCCTTTACTTTATCGATTAAACTATTTAGCGAAGAGATTCCTTTATCAAGGTGTTCTGCCATAGGTTTCACTGATTGAGAAACCTTGCTTATTGAGTCTTCTGCTTCAGAAAAATCCAGATTAAGTTCTTCGCTTCCAGATAAAAGATCTGCTTTCAGATTAACCCCTACAAAAACGCACATTGCAAGTAGACTTAAAAATAGTTTTGTTCTCATTTTTTCCTCCTTTATTTATTGTCAATTATTTTTTTAATTTTAGGATTTTTTCTTTTGTACTCTTCACTTACTTTAGACCAATATGCATTTACGACTTTACGACCTTGAAGATTTACATCAGCCATTGCTCCTGCCCAATAGTAATCATCATCAGTAAGCCCTGATACGTCTTTCAAATTGAAATATTGCTTCATAAAGATATCTCTGGCTTTCTCAGGCTTTCTGAGCTTGAAGTAGCACAGTGCAAGTGTTTTTTTAGAGAGAGAATCTGAACATGAAGCAAGAATTTCTGCTGCAATAACATAATCTTTTTGAAAAAACAGAGAATGTCCCTTTATTCGTCTCATTGGCTTATGAGAAGAGTTTAGCGCAAGAACCTTTTCTGCATACTCCAGTGCCTTGCTATAATCTTGCATCTGAAAATATGTTTCGGCAATCTGAAGAGCTGCCTGACCACTGTCTGCAGGACGAATAGAAAATGCTCTGAGAAAATCGCCAAGTGCATCTGACATTCTACCAAGAGATTTATAGGATATTCCTCTATTGAAATATGCTTCATACGTATTATTCCCATTATTTATTGCAAGAGAATAAAATTTCACCGCTTTTTCATAATTACCTCTGTCATACTCACGCAGAGCCGAATCTATGTGATTCGGATCCGTCTTCGCAAAGAAATTTTTGAGCGTTGCACATCCACTGCATAAAAATAGCAGCACTACCATCATTGACAGGACTTTGTTTACGTTCTTTTTGCTTTCTAACATACTACCTCCTTGTTAATTGGTTAATTGGTTAATTGGTTAATTGGTTAATTGGTTAATGGTTAATGATTAATGATTAATGATTAATGGGTAATGGGTAATGGGTAATGGGTAATGGGTAATGGGTAATGGGT
>JAYEIY010000015.1:0-3815 GCA_034660375.1 Verrucomicrobiota bacterium | reverse complement strand
TCCGTTTTATCGACGATAGGGAAGTTAAGTTGCGAGTATGTTTTGTTTTGAGCAAGGAATTTGAATTACCGAGCAACTACTTTCCCTTTCTTTAGTAAAAAAGGGAATCTTAGTTGCGTGTTCGTCAGCCTCAAACCGATGAGTTCTGTAAAACACTCTTTTTTGAAGTTAAAGGGATAAAAGAGCCATTTATCCATTGAGTTAAAGAGTCTTGATTTTTGCAAGATTATTTATTAAATTAAAAGCTGTGCAGAGCACAGCAGTCCAAAAGTGCTTCGCACAAGATAAATAACATTGTTTATTATTAAAGTCATTTTGTTCGATGAACAACGCGAATATGCTGTACAGAGCAAGCCCCCGAGCGATCTTGCAAAGCAAGAATTAAAGTATTTCCACAGCGAATATTAAAATCAGTACAAAGCAAGCCCCGAGCGATCTTGCAAAGCAAAGCCTGAGGCTCCCGACAAAGAGCAAGGCTTTACCTCGCTTTTAATTGTCAGAAAAAATAATAGCAAATAAAATAAATGCCAATAGTCCGTATTTAACTGCATAATATGGATTAATCGCTACTCCCAAGGAATAAAAATGGGTATATACATAAGAACCTTTGAATTTTTTATGTTTGTCTCTGTATGGATAATAATTTTCCATAAGATCAAAAAGAAACCTCTTTCTCAAGTGACTGTGATAGTAACTTCCTGTTTACTGGTAATTTTCGGAGAGTTAATAAATGAATTTGTCACAAATACGACAAAATATAATCATTTTTTCCTAATTTATTTACCAAAAACTAAAATCCCTATTTCTATTATTGGAGGAGGAATAATCTTTTCTCTTGGAATTTATGTTTTAAGTGAAATTTTGGGAAAAAATTTTATCAGGAAGCCTCCTTACTTTATTTCTAAAAAAAATAGTTCTTTGATAATTCAGATAATTATTATTTTATTATTTACTATATTTGCGCCACTTGTAGAGTTAAGCGGTATTTCTATGGATTTATGGCATTGGCAGCATAAAATAGCACTCTCTTTAGGGTGGTGGATAGGTATAATGAAGTATTATTTTATTTTTCTATATATTCCCGCTCTTTTCGGAGTTTTTATTAGCTATCTTTCGTCTAACAAGATTAAAAAGTAAAACAATCCCTAAAATGATTGATTATTCTCCAATCGCCCTTACAATAAAGCAAAGAGTAAAGCATATTATGTACTGCGATAAAAATACGCAACATTAAACCTTATTTTAAGAAAAAAAATGGAAACAATTATGAAAGTTCTTTATATTGGAGGAACGGGACAGATTTCTTTTGATTGTGTACATGAAACCGTCAATGCTGGACACGACACGTGGGTTTTTAATAGAGGAAACAACAACGAGGGTTTACCTGATAAAGTTTCATTTATAGTAGGAGACTTTTTTGATTATACGGCTTATAGCAAACTGGCAGATATGCAATTTGATGTTGTTTGCCAATTCAGAGTTTTTACTCCAGAGCAACTTCAACGCGACCTGGATTTATTCTCTGGAAAAATAAAACAATATCTTTTCATATCCAGTGCATCTGCATATAAGAAACCAACTCCTCATTATATTATTACGGAGGAAATACCTCTGGACAATCCATTTGCCGAATATAGCAGCAATAAAGCAGCCTGTGAACTTTTGCTTAAAAATCAGTCTGCATTACCATATACAATAGTACGCCCAAGTCATACAAGTCGTACAAAATTCACAACAGCCATGGGAGAAGGAAAGCTTGCCGCTCAACGTATGCTACGAAACAAAGCCATTGTTGTTCCCGGGGACGGAACAAGCCTGTGGACAATTACAGCATCAGCCGATTTTGCGCCTCCTTTTGTAAAGCTAATAGGAAATTCAGCGGCTCTTAATGATTATTTTCATTTAACCAGCGACAATGCTTATGCCTGGAATTGGATTTATCTGGCTATAGGAAAAGCATTGGGGGTAACTCCTGAATTGGTACATGTTCCCAGTGATACTCTTGCAAGATATAATCCAGACTGGATAGGTGCATTATTGGGGGATAAAGCTTATTCTGTAATCTTTGATAATTCAAAGATAAAAAAAGTAGTTGGAGATTTTTACTGCAATACATCTCTGGACAGTTTTATGTCAGATCTAGTTGAAAAATTCGTAATAAGCGCAGAGGACAAAGAGACTCCCGACTCAAAACTAGACTCGCTTTTTGATCAGATAATTCTTGATCAAAAATCACTCGGAAATTCTTAACATAAATCTTTCTGATATTATACAATAACTAGACATTGTACGAAAAGCCTTTTCATACAGGGTTTAAATGCTCAAAAATCTTTCTTGCAAATATTTCTCCCATTCCTGGGGCACGTATTAGAATTTCTTCTACAGACATTTTCTTCAGTTTATTGACAGATCCAAATTCTTTTAATAAGATTTTTTTGCGTTTTTCTCCTATTCCCGGAATCTCATCCAGGATGGAGTTGCTTATTTGTTTTTGTCTATATTTTCTGTGAAAATTAATAGCAAATCTATGTGCTTCGTCTCTAATGTGTTGTAAAAGACGCAATGCGTATGAGTTTCTTTGAAGCCGTATGGACTTTGAAAGCCCTGGGAGAAAGATTTCTTCATGTTTCTTTGCTAATCCGGCAATTGCAATCATTTTTTCTGACTTTTTTATATCTGACACCAGAGATTTTTCAAAAGAATCTTTTGGCAGATATTTTTTTATTTTTATATTCAATTTTTCCAATGCTTTTATGGCAGAACTTAATTGTCCTTTCCCTCCGTCAACCAGAATTAGATCAGGCAATTCCCGCCCCTCTCTTAAAATTCTTGAATATCGCCTTCCTATAACCTCCTGCATTGTTGCAAAATCATCAATTCCTTTTACTTCGCGGATATTGTAGTGTCTATAATCCTTATTTGAAGGACGTCCTTTTTTAAAGCATACCATAGCCGCGACAGCCATTTGACCAGAAAGATTAGAATTGTCAAAACACTCTATTTTATTTGGTTTATTCTCAAGTTTAAGATATTCCTTCAACTCGGCAATTGCTTTATCAGGCTTATTATCTCTTACTATCCTGGCTCTTGCAAATGATCTGTTGATTTGAACAGAAATGAATTTGATATTTTCCAGCATATCACGCATGCGTGCAGCCTCTTCAAATAACTTCTTTTCAGCCGCTTTGTGCATCCTACCTTCGAGATGTTCAATTACTTGCTTATTCTTTCCAGCAAAAAGTTCACATAATTGGTTTACCTTAACGTGATATTCTTTTTGAGTTATTTTATTTTCACATGGAGCAGAACAATTTCTTACTATTGAGTCAAGGCAATGCTCCCTATCTTTATTTCCTGGGATACGTGTAGAACATCTTCTTAAAGAATAATAATCGTTCAGAAATCTAACAGTTTCTTTAAGAGCTGAAACCTGTGGAAAAGGACCATAATAACTAAATCCATCATCTTTTTTCAAACGTGTTGTTATTATGCGTGGATATGGAGCTTTTAAATCAAGTTTGATTAATAAAAATCTCTTATCATCCCTAAGATCAATATTGTATCTGGGATAATACTTTTTTATTAGCTTTGCCTCTAAAATCAATGCTTCCTGCTCATTTCTTACCTCTATCGTCTCAATATCTGCAATGCTTTTTATCAAAGAACGAAGCTTAGGATCTTTTTTCTTGTGCCCACTCGGTCGAATATAGGTAGAAACCCGCTTACGCAGATTCTTTGCCTTCCCGACATATATTACATCCCCGAAATTATTTCTAAAAATATAAACTCCGGGTTTCCTGCTGATATCCTGTGAA
>JAYEIY010000014.1:0-3867 GCA_034660375.1 Verrucomicrobiota bacterium | reverse complement strand
CTCTATCGTGCCCCAGTTTCTCACACATCTCTTTTATCCCTTTGAGAACTTCTTCCCGACGATCTCCTTCGGGAAGAATTTTCTTTGTCGCTTCTGCTAATAATTTCGGTTTTACCCTCCCCTGAAGAAATTCCTCAAAAACTTCTCTTTCGGTTACTAGATTGACCATTGTAAAAAATTTTATTTTCACAAGCAACCTGCTCAAAAAGTAAGAAAGAGGATTAAGTCTATAAACAACAACCAGCGGAAGCCCGAGTATTGCACACTGAACTGTAACGGTTCCCGATGCCGCCAATCCAGCAGAGGCTTTCTGCATCCAGTATTCATTTTTCTCTACAACTATTTCAAGAGGAATTGAATCCATATTCATTGTTTTTAATTTTTCTTCTATGTATTGTTTTATTGATTTTCTTGGGGTTTGCAGAACAAAATGCAAGTTATTATTCTCTTTATAAAGAATTTTTGAGGTATTAATAATAGGTATGAGTAATCTGTCTATTTCACTATGACGACTACCAGGAAGAAGAAGGATTAAATTATCATCTCGCTTTATTTGCAAATCCTTTTTTTCTTCAAGAATTTCCATAAGCGGATGTCCGATAAATTCTGTATCCAGACCAGTTTCCGCATAAATCTCTTTTTCAAACGGAAAAATAACCAGCATTTTATCTACATTTTCTGCAATAATGGGAATTCTCTTTTTTCCCCATGCCCATACCTGCGGAGTTATATAATAAATTACTTTAATTCCCTGTTTATGGAGTTTTTTTGCCAAACGAACGTTAAAACCTGGATAATCAATAAGTAGAACAGCATCCGGACGTTCCTTTTCTGCCCGTTCAACAAGACTCTTAAAGATGCCAAGAAACATAAAAATATGCTTAAAAACTTCAACAAAACCAACTATCCCTAGCTCCGTAGAATCAACAAGAATCTCTACACCAGCAGTTTTCATGCATTCTCCACCCATTCCTTTGATAGACAAAGATTTATCAAGAGAAAAAAGATGTTCAGCCAGCCTGGCCCCATACAAATCACCCGACGATTCGCCCGAGATTATCCAAATTGTTTTATTATCAGTACTCATTGTTTTGAAAAAAGCAAAAAACTCTTTATGTTAGAAGAAAAATTGAACAAAACCAAAAGTGCTATCGGTTATAAGATAGAGTAAAATTAATTATAAACAAATGGATAAAAGTAATGTTTAAAAAAACTATATTAGGAATAGGAGCGGGATATGTAGGTGGACCTACCATGGCAGTTATAGCAAAACACTGTCCTGAATACAAAGTAATAGTAACAGATATTAATGCAGAGAAAATTGCAGCATGGCAATCTTCTGAACTCCCTATATATGAACCGGGACTTGCTGATATTGTAAAAAAAACGCTTGGACAAAATTTATTTTTCACTACTGACATGAAAAATTCTATACGGGAGGCAGATATCATCTTTGTCAGCGTTAATACTCCCACAAAAACTTTTGGAGAAGGTGCTGGAAAAGCCGCAAATCTGGAATACTGGGAAAAAACAGCAAGGACAATTCTGGAGGTATCTACATCATCAAAAATAATTGTAGAAAAAAGTACTCTACCCGTCCGTACCGCCCAGGCAATGGCAAGGATTCTTCACTCAAAAGATCAAAAAATTCACTTTGAAGTCCTGTCAAATCCCGAATTTCTTGCAGAAGGTACAGCAATATCTAATATGGAAAACCCCGATAGAGTTCTTATCGGCGGAAAAAATACAGAAGAAGGAAAAAATGCAGTCAACGAATTAGTCAAATTATACAACCAATGGGTGAAAACAGAAAAGATTCTTACCGTAGAACTATGGAGTGCCGAACTCTCAAAACTAGTGGCAAATGCATTTCTTGCACAAAGAATTTCTTCTGTAAATGCCATCAGTGCACTATGTGAAAAAACAGAAGCAAATATAACAGAAATAAGCAGAGCCGTAGGAATGGACTCACGTATCGGGGATAAATTTTTGAATGCCAGCATTGGTTTCGGAGGCTCATGTTTTAAAAAAGATATTCTTAACCTTGTTTATATTGCCGAAAGCTATGGATTGCAAGAGGTTGCAGATTATTGGGAACAGGTTGTTAAGATCAATGAATATCAGCAAAAACGTTTTGTTCTTAAAATGCTACGTAATATGTTTAATACCGTTGCAGGCAAAAAAATAGCACTTTTCGGTTTTGCATTTAAAGCCAATACGGGAGACACACGTGAATCACCGGCAATCTCTGTTGCTAAACAGTTACTTGATGAACACGCAGAAATAGTAATTACTGATCCTAAAGCTCTTGATAATGCCCGTATTGACCTAAAAGACTGCAAAGGCAAAATTTCTTATGAACCTGATCCTGTAAAAGCAACTAAAGGTGCTCATGCAATCGCACTTATGACAGAATGGGATGAATACAAAAAACTGGACTATAAAAAAATATTTGATCTTGTCGAAAAACCGGCATTTATTTTCGATGGACGAAATATCCTGAATCATAAGAAATTATATGAGATAGGCTTCAATGTCTATCCCACAGGATTACCCAAATTAACACATTTTTAATAAAAAAACTTGGTAACTCCTGGGAACAGTAAAAATTAAGCAATGACTAAATTAACCAATAAAAATAGGAGCAACAATGCCTGACAAAAAACTTTCAAGAAACACATATCTCTCAAAAAATAAGGGTGATTTTTCTAACGAGATTAATTTCATGGGAATAAAAATGACTAAAGTAGATGATCTGAGATATGGGACTAATCCTCATCAACCAGGAGCGTACTACAAAATTGACGGCCAGACAACCCCCATTGGCGATATGAAACTTCTCAAGTCAGGAAAAGGCGGGCTTTCCCAAACTAATCTCGAAGATATTTCATACGCAATGAATATTGTTAAGTTTTTTGACATTCCATGCTGTGCATGCATGAAACACATAAATCCAAGTGGTGCAGCAGTTGAGGCAACAGGAGATTCACTGAAAGATGTCTATGTAAAAGCCAGAGATTGTGATCCACGTGCCGCATTCGGAAGTGTTGTTGCATTTAATCGTAGCGTAGACGCAGAAACCGCAAATGAAATAATGTCAACCTTTGTTGAATGCGTTGTTGCCCCAAAATTTGACCAAAAAGCTCTGGATATTTTTAATGACAATGAGACCTATAAATTCAATAAAAGCATGAGAGTTATCCAGTGTGGCGATCTCGCACAACTTCCTAAATACGTAGGAGACGACACAGGAAATTCACGAACAGTAAAAGTCCTTCATGATGGAACCGTTATTATTGCCGAACCTCTTCTTACGAATCTTAGAAGTATTGATGATTTAACCATTGCAGAAGGTAAAAATAAACGCTGTGGAGAAGTGAAATCAGAAGTAAAAGCCACAGAGCAGCAGATAAAGGATTTACTTACTGCGTGGTATTTCAATATAAGCGTTCGTTCCAATGGTGTGCTTCTTGTTAAAAATGGCGGAGCACTTGCTGTTGGAACTGGAGAACAAGACCGTGTCGGAGCTGTAGAACAGGCAATATGGAAATTCGAACAAAAATACAAAGGTAAAGAAAAAATGGATGGCGCTGTGATGTCAAGTGATGGATTTTTCCCATTCGCAGATGCTGTAGAAGTTGCTGCAAAAGCAGGAGTCAAAGCTGTTATTTCTCCAGCAGGCTCCCTAAGAGACGCAGATGTAATTAAACGTGCCAATGAACTCGGAATCGCACTCTATCATGCCCCTGAAAGAATATTCTCACATCATTGAGGATTGAAAGGATTGAAAGGATTGGAAGGATTGGAAAGATTGGAAAGATTGGAAAGATTGGAAAGATTGGAAAGATTGGAAAGATTGGAAAGATT
>JAYEIY010000013.1:0-3907 GCA_034660375.1 Verrucomicrobiota bacterium | reverse complement strand
TTTTTAAGTTCCTCATCTTCACAGAAGCATTCATTGTAATACCTGAATATTTTGTATCTATTATTTTTTTGGGTAGGACCATCAAAGAGACCAATGATACTTATTTTTGCTCCGTTTTTGTATAGTCCCTGACTGACTTTCAGAATATTTCTCTCTGGATATAGTACTTTCATACGTACAAAAGTACCATTAGGCTGTATTTTTATACGCTCAGCCGAAAAGCTTATAGTATGAAAAAATAAGGTTAAGAGTATTACATTAATATAGATATTTTTTTTCAGAGCAACTCCCTATAATATAAAATCAAGCGTTTTTCTATGTTTTATATTATTCTATAAATCCTGCAAATACAATTCTTTTGAATCAGGAGAGAATATCCAATATCCATATCCTTCAATCAATTTCCCGGGTACATGCCATGCAGCAAATGAATTCTCTGTAAAAATATTAAAATATTTTTTCCCATCCCAACCCCAAATAGACATTTTTCTAGAAAAATCACTAGGCAAAGCGGTATCACTGGATACACCTATAAGATTCCATCCTGTTTTCAAGAGGATATGTAAATGTAAATCTTCTATTGAATTTAATGGTTCAGGATCAACAATAGCTTCTGAAACAGTTTCCTCTAGAGAATATAACCAAAATCCTTTTTTTGCATCGAAATCATTTTCAAGAACAGTTAATTGCATTGTTTCAGAGTCGTTATTCCATGTCCATATTTTTCCTTTATAGATTTTATCTCCAGATTCATCAATCAAAATCATATCAGGAGTAACATCTTTAATTACAAATGGCATTGAGAATAGATTCCAACCTTTTTGAGGCGTAAATACGATTGTATTTATTGCATAAATACTATAAATTCTGTCATAACTTTCGGAGGTATTATTATTTACAGTTCTGATCGTTATTTCTGTTTTGGGGTTAGTTGCATATTCCAGATATTTATTTTCCTGTAATTTAAGGATTTCATTGTTAATAATTTCAAAGAGGTTCTCATCATCTTGAATTATTGATATGGTAAAAATAGATAGGTCTTCTGCTTTTTCTGAAACAAAGTATCCGACATATACAGCAGGACTATTTTCTATAACAAAATTATCGCTTAAATATATATCATCGGGTTTAGTTTTACTATTTTCTTCAAATATAGCAGTAACAGTTGAATCATCTAAGGGAAGAAGAATTGTCTGGAAAGCTGTTGAGTCATCCAGAGAGGCATTTCCGGATATATTCCAATCAGAAAAATGATATCCTTCTGTTGGATGTGCGGTGATTGTAATTGGTTGATTTTTTGAAACCTGCTGAGAGGATAATGTAGGAGTCACGCTCCCCTTTTCCGTATTTTCAGAAGAGACTGTTAGTTGAACCGTATTTTTTTCAAAATTTGCATGGATTTGTGCATTGCTACTGAGGCTTACAGTTGTATTCATATTGGAAGGATTTTCTATAGTTGCAAAACCTGAAACAATAATCCATCCTGCAAAATCATAGTTTTCCGAAGAAATTGCTGTTATTTCCTGTGGCATACCAGGAGTTATGCTTAGACTTCCAGAAGAAGGGCTTGTTGTTCCTCCATCAGAAGGTGAGATTGTTAATTCTGTAGTAGATTCCACAAAAAGTGCAGTTAAGATAGCATTTCCATTTAAAGTAACGGTTGTTTCTGAAGAATAAAGATCTTCAATTTGTACATCCCCTTCTATTATTTGCCAGGAAGAAAAAATAAAATTTCCGGTCGGTATTGCAGTGATAGCGACGGTTTCTCCATCAGGAACAAAGGTTATTTCAGGAGTTACAGTCCCAGCAGTTTCTGGAAATGGTAAAATCTGCAGATTTTTAGAATTAGAAATAGAGAATGGTGCAGTATTGATATCATTTATTTGAGAATTATCAAGAGAGGTTATTTTTATTTTGTAATCTGAGTCTGCATCCAGTTCTTCGGAAACTTCCCACTCGAAGATTCCATCATCGGCAGTATTTTCTGTGATTGTCTTGAAAAAAGATTCATTTTTCAACAGTTCTATCTTAATTCCACTTGCAATCTCTATGGAATTCCATTTTATGGTATAGTTCATATTTTTATAAAGAAATTCTCCACATCTCGGAAAAAGTAATGTTACAGCCTTTCTTGATAGAGTAAATACATCATATTTTGAATTTGTATCATTTTCCACAAGATTTGATGCGAGAGAAATAAATGTAATAACTCCATTTGTAGAAGTCGTAGGCAAAGATGACATTGCATTACCTACCCCATTTTCTCCTTGAGATATAAGTTCAAGCGTATCTGTTTCAATATTATATGAATATATTTGTGCTATCCCTGCCTCTATATTTTCATAAAAGACTCCACGTGAAGAAAACAATACATATCTTCCGTCGGAGGAAATAGCTGGATTAATCCCTCCGAAAGGAAAATTATTATTATTTAGTGTAATACATTTTAGAATTTCTCTTGTACTGTTATATAAAAATATTTCAGATTCCCTATTAATTTTATTTTCCAATAGATTTGTTGCTTTTGAAGTAAAGACAGCGTACTGTCCATCATGAGAAATATCTGGCACAGAAATAGAAACCCCATTCGCCTCGTCTTCGTTATCAGCTAGATTAATTCGTACAGTTGTTCCTAATTCTCTATCTCTTAAAAACGTATCCCAAATATTATTAGTATCATTTTCTACGAGGTTGGATGCTGCGGAATTAAAAACAACATATCTGCCATTACCGGAAATTTTGGCATTGTAAGAGGAATTATTTGCTTGAGTTTCATCTGTTGAAACAGAAATACGCTCTATATTTCCTGTTTGCATATCAGCTAGGAAAATATCATATTTTTTGTTTGTGTCATTCTCTACTAGGTTTGTTGCATCAGAAGTAAAAACAACATATTTACCGTTTTGAGAGATAGAAGGAGCATACCTTTGCACATCATCGGTATTCTTTATTGGTCCCAAGACACCTTGAATAAAACCTTGATCGCCTTGTGTGCCCGAAGCGTTTTTACTGACAAGAGTAACTATTCCATTAACTCTATCGACAAGAAAGGTATCCCAGTAATCATTCGTATCATTTGCAACAAGATTTGAAGCAGATGAATTAAAAACAATAAAATTTCCATCAGCAGAAATAGTTGGATTTGCGGAGTCCGCATTTCCTGGAGTACCGCTTTCTGATTTACTTATGAGTCGCAGTCCTGCTGTTTCAGAATCGTATAAAAATACATCTTTTGCATCATTATTATCATTTTCAACAAGATTGGCATCTTTACTTGAAAAGACAATAAATCTACCATCATCAGAAATCGATGGTCGTGAAAGTGTATGAACAGTAGTTTGTTCACCAGTTGAGGAAACATTTATTCGCAAAATATTCTCTGAAGAAATGTTTCCTATTGCAACGAGAAGAATCATTGCGATAAGGAATTTATTTAATGATCTATTTTTTATTGTTTTCATATTTTTCCTCTTTTTTTTGATTTTTTACTTTATTTCTTTGCTCCAGTCTTTAACATTTCAAGGCAAATTTTGTGCGTTTATTTATATCCCAGGGTTAAAACCATGGGATAATATAATATGCCCTTTCAGGGCAAAATTTCAATCGAAACCCCATTATAACCCTGGGCTAATATAATATGCCCTTTTAGGGCAAATCTTGTGCATCAATCCAACAATATTTGTGCCAACGGCACATTTTATATTAGCCTAGGGTTTCAACCCTAGGATTATGTATTTTAAAATATTATGCTCTGAAAGAGCATTTCATAAATTAATCCCATACATATTTTTCATCGTAATCTATATTGTATTTCTTCAGGAATAAACATGTTTCAAATGTATATCCAGCTAAAAAGAAAAGTGTCATAGGACGAAATCCAGAGTATATCTCTGTTGGTAAAGCTGGT
>JAYEIY010000012.1:0-3939 GCA_034660375.1 Verrucomicrobiota bacterium | reverse complement strand
ATAAAAAAAATAAGTTGACATAATAAAAAAAACACCTATTTGTAAAGCCGTCATTGAGATTGCCACTTTGCTTATTAATAAAATTTGGTAATTTTACAAGGACAATGCATGTTCCGGCGTAGCTCAGCGGTAGAGTAGGTGGCTGTTAACCACTTGGTCGTTGGTTCGAATCCAACTGCCGGAGCCATTTAACTAACAGGACCGTTATCCTAAATTCTCCCCCAATTGGATGGCGGTCTTTTTTTTTATAGACAATCCCACAAAACAGAGAGGTCTCTATGAGCAATATCGATAATCAAGAATCTGTTTATTCTGATGAAAATGAAATAATTCGGCAACGTGTTCAAAAAATAGAGTTCTGGAAAGAACAGAATATATCTCCATTCGGAAGACGTTCAAAAGAAATTCTCACCGCAGAATCTGTGAAAGATAATTTTGATGAAGATGCTCAGATTCCTGCTATAGTAAAGGTCGCCGGACGAATAATGGCCGTACGCAAAATGGGCAAATCGATATTTGCTGATCTTAGAGATGATTCTGATAAGATACAACTTTATGTAGGAAAAAAATCTGCAGGAGAAGATCTATTCTCTTTATTTAAAAAACTTGATATAGGTGATATAATTTCTGTTTCCGGGGAAGTTTTTAAAACACGTATGGGAGAGATAACAATAAAACTTAAGGAGTTTGAACTTCTTTCAAAAAGTCTTCGACCACTGCCAGAAAAATTTCACGGTCTTACTGATGTCGAGCAACGCTATAGACAACGGTATATTGATCTTATTGCAAATGAAGAGGTTAAGAATACTTTTCGTGCCCGTGCAGCAATTATAAGTGAAATAAGGCGTTTTATGGAAGACTCGGGATATATGGAAGTAGAAACTCCGATGCTTCAGCCAATAGCTGGTGGTGCTCAGGCACGTCCATTTCTAACCCATTACAATGCTCTTGATAGTAAAATGTACATGCGAATTGCTCCGGAACTTTATCTTAAAAAATTACTTGTCGGTGGTTTTCCGAAGGTTTTTGAACTTAACAAGAATTTTCGGAATGAGGGACTTTCCAGAAAGCATAATCCGGAATTTACAGTACTTGAGGCTTATGAAGCATTTGGTGATTGTGAGACTATGATGGATTTGATAACCGGCATCATTTGCACAGCTGCAGAGAAAGTGACTGGAAGTCTGCAGGTAAAAGGGGAGGGGGGTGAAACAATAAATCTTAGTGCTCCGTGGCGCAGAGTCGCTTATCATGATCTTATCTGTGAATATATGGGTAATGACTGGAACGAATTGGATAAAGCACAGAAGCTTGCAAAAGCTGACGAATTGGGAGTGCATGTCAGTGATGTTATGACAGAAACACAGATAACACATGAAATTTATGATAAGCACATAGAAGGACGTTTAATTCAGCCGACATTTGTTACGAGACTTCCACGTTATCTGGTTCCACTGGCAAAAGCCTGTGACGATGATTCTTCCCTTGTTGATGTATATGAACTGGTAATTAACGGACAGGAACTTGCTCCTGGATACTCAGAATTGAATGATCCTATAGAACAGCGCAAACGATTTGAAGAGCAGATGAATGTTTCTGAAGGAACTGAAACAGAGGAAAGTGGCAAGATTGATGAGGATTTTTTGACAGCTCTTGAATATGGAATGCCTCCTGCCGGCGGAATGGGAATAGGGATTGACAGGCTTGTAATGCTTCTGACAGGTTCTGAGTCAATTAGAGACGTAATCCTCTTCCCCCAAATGCGCCAGATTAATTCCTGACTACTCTTGTCTTTTTTTATATCTGTAATATCTTAATTTTCAAAAACAGTTTGTTATTTAAAAAGAGGCAAATTTTATGAAATATGCTTTCCCAGTAAAAAATAAATTTTATGCCAGAGAGGTTACGGAGTTGGATTTTGATCCTCAAGGGTATGATAAGGAACTCTATGTTGAGCTGAATACTCTTCGTGCCGATGATTATCTAGGGAAAATAAAATATAATTTGAATATTGATGTGCAGAATGATGAGCTTTCTACGAGTACGGAGACCTATAATAAAATTATTTTTTCAGGACACAGAGGTTGTGGAAAAACAACGGAACTTAGAAAATTTCATGAATATGCTGATAATTCAAAGAGATACTCTTCTATTTTTATAGAATTTGAAAAAGAAACGAATATTGCTGATTTTCAACCGGAAGACCTATATGTACTGTTAATAAGTTCGTTGATAAAAAAGATAAAAGGATCGGGAATTGATGTTAAATCTTCATATTTGGAAAAAATACTGCAGGAATGGATGACAAATGAAGAGATTGTAAAAGAGTTAAAAGATACTTATGACATAACTGTTGGTAGTGAAGCTGGAGGAGGCACAAACTTTTTTGGGTTTTTGAAGCTTTCTGCCAATTTTAAGTCAATATTTTCCAAATCCTCTGAAATCGCAAAAATTATTCGCCGGAAGATTAAAAAAAATCCGATGAATCTCATTGATAAGTTTAATGAGGCTGTCAGTGATGTTAGAAATGCTTTAAAAAAGAATAATAAATCTAGGGATATTTTATTTGTTTTGGATGGAACAGAAAAAATGCCTTATGAAATTTATGATAAAATCTTTATTAAGGAGCCACATTTGTTGCGTGCAATAAATGCAAATATGATTTTTTCAGTACCTATAAATTCATATTTTGATATTTGCCGTACCCCCATTGCTGACTTTTTTCATACAGAAATTCTTCCAATGATTCCCGTAACATCTAACAGCTCTGAACTATTACAGAAAATCGTAAGTAATCGAATAGATTATGAGACTTTTTTTGAGACTGGAGTGTTAACTTATTTAGTTGGGAAGAGTGGTGGTTGTCCAAGGCAACTTTTGCGACTTGTAAATTTGGCATTGACTTTTTCTGCTGGGGAAAAAATAACTATCGATGTTGGTGAAAAGGCATGTCTCAAGGCAGGAAGAGAACTATACGATTTGCTTGACTCTGAACACTTGCATATACTTCAAAGTCAGAAATTTGATTCAGCTGATGGGAAAGTTCTGGATTTGCTTTTTAGACTGGTCGTTTTTAAATATAATGGTAATAGAAAAGTTAATCCTCTAATAAAAGATCTTCTTAAATCTAAATAAAATATAATTTTGTGCAATATGACTTCTGGAGAAAATCAGACATTTCAACAACTTCTTTTTGCTCTCAAAGCTAGAACCAAATCTACTTTAGTTGTTATTTCATTTGATTCATATTCCAAACAAAAAGCAATACAAAAAAAACTTCAGCACAACCTTTCCGAATATAAATTTAAAGATCTTGATCTTGGTTCAATATCTGTTATTTCCCTTAATCGTGCGATTAGAGACAATCTTACACCAAAAATTCTCCAATCATCTCCTGTTGAATATATTGTTAATGTTTTTGGACTGGAACACAGTTTGTTTCACACAGCCAAAGGAGAGCTTACACAGTCAGCATTGATTAAGGAAATGAATTTTGAGAGAGAGACTCTTTTTCGCGACTTTCCTTTTGTAATCATTCTTTGGACAGATGCATACTATACTGAACAACTGAAGAGAAAGGCTGTTGATTTGTGGGATTGGATTACATATTCGTTTAAATTTTATGGAGGAGATGTTGAAGAGAAAGATGAGTTTATTTCTACAGAAAATAAATTTCTTAAGCCTAAGGGAAAAGATTCCGAAAGACTTAAACGTATTTCTGAGTTAGAGGAAAAGTATGAGTTGTTACAACTTGATAAGGATAAACAGGAGCGTGTTATTAGCGAACAGATAACTATTCAAAAACTATTATCAAAAGAATATTTTGAGTTACATAAATTTACAAAGAGTCTAAAATCATGCAAAAATGTCCTTTCTATTGTTAAGCAAAATCAGGAAAAATATATTTCTGCAAGAAAATACCCATATTTTTCCTGATTT
>JAYEIY010000011.1:0-3942 GCA_034660375.1 Verrucomicrobiota bacterium | reverse complement strand
GGATAATTTTCTTCTTGCATGCTTAACCTCCTTAAGATGAAATGATGCTATACACTACATCTTGTGGTCGGTTGAGTCAATCAGCCACCCAGTCTTCTTGAAATGCTTCCAAGTTATTCTGAGGTAAAATTGTTAAAGTATGCGACCTCCGGACATAAAACAGGAAATTATTCTAATTTGAAAGCATGGCATGTTTTTGCATAAAAATAGCCATAGAGCGGTATATCTTCCACAGGTGGCTCAGGAACAGAATTGGAATATAGAGGAAACCCTCTCAAATCTTTCTGTAAAAGCCGAACTATCGCAAAATGCACGGAAAAAAGAGACACAATTTACAGTTTTGAAGTAATTGTCTTTCATTAATGATGATTAAAAAAAATAACCAAAGACAACAAACAGTCAACGGAAATCAACAAATGAAATTAGATAAAATTTTAGATATAATTCGGGAAATATGTGATATCATTGCATCTACACCGGATCACGCACAGAGTCTAAGGAAGATTGTAAAAATAATAGCAAATTCCTTTGATGTAGATGTCTGTTCTATTTATGAATTTTCAAAAGAAAAAAATAAGCTTGTCCTTATTGCAACAGAAGGATTGTCGAAAAGTGAAACAGATATAATAACATTATCACCAGATGAAGGTATTACAGGGCGGGTTTTTTCTACAAAAACAGCAAAGAATCTTATTAATCCCAAACAAAACAAATACTATAAAAATTTTCCATCTCTTAACGAAGAACAATATTTAGGTCTTCTTTCTGTTCCTTTGAAAACGGCAGGCAAGGTTATTGGAGTACTAAATCTACAACACAAAAAAGCTATAAAATTTTCTCCAGAAGCTGTTCGGATGATGGAAACTTTAAGCCCACATATCTCGTCTGTAATAATAAATTCAAGAATGGATTTTACTTCGCTGCACCCTAGCGTAGGAAAAAGTAAAAAAACAGAAATTATCAAGGGAGTATCTGCTTCTTCAGGAATTTCCATGGGATATGCTTTATTTCTTGAAGATATTTCAATATTAGATACCCTTGAATACGAACCTGTAAAAGATATAGAAAAAGAACTGAAACTTTTTGATAAGGCTCTTGAAGAGGCGAAAGAGGAAACGATAAAACTTGAAGAACGAGCCTCAGACTATCTTGATGAAGCTGATGCATCCATTTTTTATACACATATACTGATGTTACAGGATCCTACTCTTGTTAAACACATAAGAAAATATATTCATAAAGGACTCTCTTTACCTTATGCACTGAAATATACATATCAATACTTTGAAAAAATCTTTTCAAAAATAAAAGATGATACTTTTGCTGAACGCCTTATTGACATAAAGGATATTATTCTCAGAATCCTTGTGGCTTCAGAGCATCTCAAAGATCCTAAAAAATCTTATTTAGCAGATGACACCAAAATCTCTGAAAATATAATTATTGTAGCACATGAATTGTATCCCAGCCAAATAATTCGGCTTCCCTTAGAGAAAATTGCAGGAATAATCTGTGAAACTGGAAGTAAATCCGGTCATGTTGCCATTCTTTCAAAGGCATTACACATACCAGCAATTGTCAGCGCAGCTGGTGCCGTTGATCATATTTCTCAGGATGATCCTATTCTTGTAGATGCGAATTCAGGAACATTCTATGTAAGACCTCCCATCAAAGTCGTTGATAAATTTAAGAAAATGATCTTTCAGGAAAGAAAGAAGTTGGAGGCTACTAGTTCATTCTATCATCCAAGAGGATGTACTACAGCGGACGATATACCTATCAAAATGCTGGCAAATATTTCTCTTCTAAATGAAACTCCATATGTTAATCTCTTTGGCGCGGATGGAATTGGTTTGTATCGTTCAGAATATATGCTTTTAGTGCGAACATCATATCCCGATGAAGATGCTCAATTCAGAATATTAACAAAACTTACTAAAGAAGTTTCTGAAGGAATTATTACAATACGCCTTTTTGATATAGGAGCAGATAAACCAGTCCCATATTTTGAGCATTTAGAGGAACAAAATCCCGCTCTCGGTCTACGCTCAATCAGAATGCTCCTAAAAAGAAAAAAATACCTAGAACCTCACCTTATAGCATTGTTGAGAACAACTCTACACAGAGAAATCCATATTTTGATCCCTATGATCTCAAAAATGGATGAATTACGCAGTATTATGAATGAAATAGAAAAAGCAAAACAATTTATTGCTGACAAGTATAAATGGACTCCGAAAAACTATAAAATAGGAATAATGATTGAAACTCCTGCAATCTTGTGGGATCTTGAAAATATTATGCAGATTGTTGACTTTGTAAGTATAGGGAGCAATGACCTAATTCAGTATTCATTTGCTATAGACAGAGAAAACGCTGCCGTTTCAAGTCAAGTCCAGAGCATGCATCCAGTCATCTTAAAAATGATAAAGCATTGTGTTGATATTTCGGAAAAATATGGAAAAGAAATAACCCTCTGTGGAGAAATGGCAACTGACCCTGAAGTTACTCCCTTGCTCATTGGTGCCGGATTGAAAAAACTCAGCATGATTCCTTCAAAAATCCCCGAGATAAAAAAAGTAATAACCAATCTCAATTCTTTGAAATGCAAAAAAGTCCTGAACAAAGCATTAGAAATGTCAGATAGCACACAAGTACGAAATATTTTAAAAAACTCACGTTTGTAGTTCCTTCTTTAGCCACTGTTGATATAGAGTTTTAGCGACAATAAGAAATGTTATTCCGGCTTTTGATTTTTTTATGCCGTGCCTCCCCCAAAAAAAAATGGATAAACCTGAAGAACAAATAAACAGAATAATTAATTTTGTTGATAATGATTATATCGAAATAAATAAAGCCTGCCAACAGAAATAAACAGTCTACGAAAAGTCTTCGAGCGAAGCAAAAAAGACTTTTCGTGCAATGTCTAAGCAGGAAAAAACCACATTTTTCCCCCAAATTCTTTCCTCAAATTTAGTGCTCCCTTTCTCAAATCAGAAAAACTTGAGAATATTGCGAATAAGGTTGGACCGCTTCCCGAGATATGTACTGTCGCCGCCTTATTTTTATGTAGAAAATCACTAAGAAGCTCTAGTATTGGAAATTTTTTAAAGAGGGGATAATCAAAAGAATTATATGTATTTTTACATATTTTTTTTATATCTTTACTTGCAAAATAATTCTGAATATTTCCAATGTAGCTATCTTTTTTTTGCTTACATAAATCAATATTTTTGTATGCCCATTTTGTGGAAACTGGAAATCCAGGATTAATAAGAAGGATAGGTATGCGTAGGTCAATATTTAATGGGGTCAGTATGTCCCCGGTACCGGAGGCATGAGACGGAATCGGATTTAAAAAAAAAGGAATATCAGCACCAAGTTTTGAAAGTAGCTTTTTAATCTTTTCTTCAGGATATGAAGCCATCTGTCTTCTATAAAATGATTTAAGAATATGGATTATTGCAGCAGCATCAGAACTGCCTCCACCCAGTCCAGCAGCAACGGGAATCCTCTTTTGTAACCTTATATGCCAAGATGCAGAGATATTTGTTACCTTTGCAAAAAGTTGCGCAGCCCGTACACACAAATTGGTTTCATCTATAGGAACTGTACTATGATTACATTCAATACTTATGCCGGAATCTTCTGTTAAAAATATTTCTACGGTATCAAAAAGGTCTTTTATTGGCAGAAAAAAAGTATCGATATTATGATACCCATCAGATCTTTTATCTAAGACTTTAAGAAATAAATTTATCTTTGCAGGAGCTTCCCGTATCCCTAGTCTTTTTCCCTCTATCAACATAGATTAAATTCCTGATATTTTTACAATATAACTGGTATTATCAGTTGATACAGGGTAGGGGCTTCCTGGAGGAGGATCATGAATACCATCAGTTAGTATAATAATTTTTTTAATACTATGTAATTGAAGTTTTT
>JAYEIY010000010.1:0-3946 GCA_034660375.1 Verrucomicrobiota bacterium | reverse complement strand
TTTTCCCCATCCTAGATAATTTCCGGTATTTGGACCACTATGAGTATGCGTGCAATGCAACATAATGTTTTCAGGACTTAAATCAGTTTCTGCAGAGATTCTCTTTTTTATATGAATCACAAGCTCGGCTGATAAACCAATCAGATCACAACTAATAATTACCGCCTTTGACTTACCAAGTTGAAAAGCAGCAGCGCGTGCTTTTAGAATATCCCTGACTCCAACAGAATATCTGTTAAGAAAGGGACCAAAACCACATAAAGGAACACCAACCCGTGGTGTTATATCAATTTCATAAAATCCAGCTTTCATATTTTTTCCTTTTTTATTATTTAGACATTGCACGAAAAGCCTTTTTCGTTTCGCTCGAAGGCTTTTCATACACTTTCTATTTATTTTAAACCCCAGCAAATCTTATTCTATTCTAATTGTCTTTAGTTCACATGGATAGAAAGAGAGGTTCAGTTTATTGTCTGACACAATGATCGTTTTACCATTTACAGGATTGCTTACTTTTCCATCTACAGGCAAGGTAATTATTATATCTTTTTTATCGTGCCACCCCATATTTACAATTGCTAGATAGATACCGTGTTTATGTGTCTTGATTTCTCTAACTACCACTTCAAAATCTGATGATGCTTTTTTCAAAATTTTACTAGGTAGTGCAGGAAGTGAAAGAAATGCTGAGTTAAATTTTCTTGCATACTCCGGAAATCCTCTGTTAAAGGTATTAGATGATAAATATCCCAGCCATACCGGATCACCATTGGCGATCGCCATTGCTTCCGACGCCATACAATAAGGACCGGCATATTCAACGTCACTCACAAAATACCCAAGAACACTTTTCTTTCCGTGAACATCATCCCCCATTACGTTTTCATTCAGGGGATAATGACGCACCATTGCCAAACCATTCATGTTACGAAAAGCATCCATCGCCTTCGCGGAAGCAGTTGTATAGAGACGATTGTACGGATAAGACATCATTATTCCATCTACATTCTTATAATTCAGTGGATCGGGACGGGGGCATGCATGCTGCCATTCCCAATTTCCCCATGTAAAACGAGGAGTAAGCAATGTTTTTAAATAAAGTTCTTCTTTCAAAACAGTTTTAAAAGGAATTGCCTCATAATCAGGATCATAGTTATATTCGCCTTTATATGGTTGATTTTTAAATATTTCCTTCCAAGATGAAACGTCATCAGTTACCAGAAGTTTTCTTTTTCCAGGTTTGAAAAGTCTTACTCCAGGTCCAACTTCTCCAACATACGCAGTATAAAGAACTTGTGCATCTTTTATCCCTCCATTGCGCATGTAATCACGCAACGCAAGCAAGAATTCCTTGCGTTTTTCATACCACCAAGCATAATATTCATTCAAAAGTTTTTTATTCTCCTCTCCTCGAAGCATCTTACGTTTCAGTTTCTCCTTTTTCCCAGTTTCACTCACAAATCTATCAAGAGCTTCCTGAGAAAAACTAATAGGAATCTGGCTTACGCGTGGACGCAACCATATTCCCGCGAAATTTGCAAGATTCCTATGACGTAAAAGAGTACAGCGCAACATTTTTTTTGCGTCATCCAGAGCATCAGGATGCGTTAAGTCAAGATTAAATAGTTCAGCCCATTTTATATGGGTATAAGACTTCTTGTCTCCGAGAGGATGAGCATAGCACTTCCCCGCAATGCCATTACGCCCAGTTCCACCAGAAAACTCCAAGTAAGGCAGAACATCCAAATCATATTTTTTAGCAATAGGAAGAAGAGAGCGCCATAACCAGGGAAATTTATGTGCCACATACCAATCAGGATCTCCAGTATCCCACCCCTGACAGCGTCCGAAAACCATCAAAGGCTTTGTGTAGGTATTCATTCCGAGAAATTTCATTAGACGCATTTTATATTCATACCAATCCTCCACCTTATTTACACCGCGTTTTTCTATATCAGTGTTATTAACGGTGGAAACAGCCATCTCCTGTCTATAAAAAAGACGCCGTTTAGGAAGATCATTCGGGAGTTTGGATTCAATATAGTATTTTTTGGGGTTAGGTACTTCAAATAGACGTATTTTTGTAACCGCAGCACCTGCTGATTCCGGAGCATTTTCTTTGCGAGACTGACAAATTATTATATTAAATCCATTTCCTGGGATCAGTACACGCATTCCCTTCTGTGAAGTATGTCTATTTATTTTTGCATAACGATCGTGCATATAAAACAACTGCTTCCATGTGTTATATTTTTTTGAAAGCGGGATTTTCATTGATTCAAGATTGTTTTCCGTGTACGTAAAGAATACATCACCAACTGTATTTCCTGTATGGAATCCTCGAACTGCTTCATTAGCCATATTAATGATAAACATTGTACGGGGTTTATCTTCAGGAAATTCAAGAGCAATAAGGTAGGCTTTACCAGCTTTCAATGCAGAATTGCGCCCCATACGAAAAGACATATATCTTTTCCCCCCCGAATTTGGCAAAATCCGGCATTTTTTGCCTAAAATGTTCTCAATTTTTGATCCATTTTTAGGATAAACTTTCATCTCATGGTTTTTGCAGTCAAGTTCGTCACCACAGCTAACTTCATCAATCATTGGCAATTTACCAAAAGGCTCTCCTGCATCAACAAATTTTCTAGAAGTAAGTGCTTTTTCAACTTCAACACTATTAACTGGTTCCGGAGACAAATCCCAGGATTTTTTTTTCTTTTTAACTCTCGCAATTCGCGGATAATCAGCAGAGGGAATTTCGTAAATAACGATTTCTGAGATATTTGCATTATGCCCTGTTTTTGTAAAGCGTAAATAACGAGTTTTCACTTCTGCTGAATGAGGTTTCCATATTTTAAAGCCAATACAATCATCCCTGAATAACTCTTTCCAGTTATCAATACTGCCATAGGAAATTACAAAATCCTGACCTCCACCATTAGAATCATATAACCATATAGAAGAAATATTTTTCTCCTCTTTCAAATCAATATAAGAGTTCTGAACTGTCTTTTTCTGTCCTTTCCAAGCATTTAATGAGAGCTTCTTCATCCCCATGGGAGGTGCATTCTTTCCTGTTTCCTCCCGTTGGTCAAACAAAATACTAATATCTGCGTCATCTGATTCATTGAAAATCATTGACTTATCTATTTTTACACTAATCTCAAGTTGCTCTTCCCCAATAATACAACACATACAAAAAAATCCTACAGCTAACAAATAATTGAACACCACTTTCTTTCTCATAAAAATATTCCTTTTTTATATTGTTTATCTAGACCTACACGAAAAGATTTTTGGCTCTTTCAAAACCTTTTCGTATAGATTTTAATTAGTACCTGACCGAAAACCCCTGTTTTCGTGAATTGGCACAATTTTATTTTCTGAGTTTTCTCAGATTTTTTTCTTTTTTACGACAAAAGAGAGAATTATTGCCCTCTTTCCCTACTGAATTAAAAAAAAACCGTTTTTTTTAGTTGTTTTGAGAGTTCCCTCCTTACCCCTAATCAAAGTGGCTTATGTTTAGTTTTCTTTTTTTTATTAGCCTGCCTTTTTCAGACAATTTCGTTTTCTTCTCTTTAGTTTTTTTAGTTCTTTTGCTTGTAAAATGGCTCCTATTTTCTGGATGTTTCTTGCAAGCACTGCCAAAGAAATATAACGTTCAAAACCTATGACTCCACGGTCAAGACAACGATCAAGACCATGGTTTTCCAGTGCATTGATCCCTGACTCAACCGCAGAATGTTTTTTACGAGAAGCAACAAATTTGTCTGAATATTCTTCTTTCTTTTGTTTTACAGAAAGTTTTCCTTTTTTGGGCAATACTACATGTTCTAAAAGTTCGTCAAGCTCTTTCTTATTACCCGGACTCCAAAAACCTTTGTCATAGCTACAACCCTTAAAATTATCAAAATGATTCAACACATCTTTTACCATTGGAACG
>JAYEIY010000009.1:968-17935 GCA_034660375.1 Verrucomicrobiota bacterium | reverse complement strand
ATTTGCTTTGTTGCCACACAGATGAATAAAATCTTTTCTTGTTTTTGCAAAATCATTTTTTGCTTTTGCGGCTAGGGTTGGGTCTCTTTTTATGACATTATATCCATCGACAATAATTTTTGTTTCTTTTTTTATCAATTTTTTTGATTTTTCAAGGCTTGCTAGAGACAGAAACTGAATTGGTTCTTTTGATTTTTTTTCTCCGGTATCTATATGCAGGAGTGCTTTTTCTTTGAGAATATTTGCTATATGGATTTCTCGATCCTTTAGTTGTTTTTTCAGGTTATCTATATCATCTCGCAAAATTTTATTTATTGTAGAATTTTTTAAAATATTTTTTAAATCTTCAATTTTTTCAATACTTACCTGACTTACTTCAAATGTTTTGACAGCTTTTTTAAAGGCATTTATAAATTTTATAGCTATTTTTGGTTGTTCTTTTTTTAATTGCGGGATTTTTTTAAGTTTGAGTATTTGTGTATTTAGTTCTTTTTTTAGTTTTATCAATTCCGGATTAATAACAATGGATTCGTGAAGGCATATATTTACCTTGCTGAGTTTATTTTCTAAAAGCTCTATTTCATCTCTAATTTTCTGGAGTGTTCCGTGAAGTTCATTTGAAACAGCTTGTTCAGCTAGAATTTTATCGGCTGTTTCCAGTATTTCGGCAGTATTGGAAAAAGAATGTTTGGTTAAGATAGAATTTTTTGGTATTTGAAGGACTCTTTTACGGTAATTATTTATTCCATCTTTTATCTTTTTTTCGAGTTCTGCATCTTTTTCTGATAGTTGTTTTTTTATTGTTCTGATTTTTTTCTCTAGTTCTTTATTCTTTTTTTCTGTTTGTTTTTCCAAAGAGATGAATTCTTTTTTCTTGGCGAGCAAGTCATATTTTATATGTTTTTTGCTTTCACTCAGTTCTTTTATTTCATCGTGAAGATGTTTTATTTCATGTTTATGTTTTTCTGTTGTTTCTGTCTTATTTTTCTTTATTGCTTCTTCTTCCAATATTTCGTCCCATATATCTGTAGAAAAATGTTTTTTGGGTTTTGTTTCTTTCCAAAGATCTTCATCTTCAAAGAGTTCTTCTCCTTTTTTAGATATATTTTTTCTGTCATCAAGAAGCATGGCAGGAATTATTTCATGACCGCCTGGTTTTTTCAATATTTCTCTATATTCTTCAAGGAGTTCTTCTTCTTTGAATTCTGCTATATAGATTTTCAACTCATTCCATGGGGAAGATGGTATGTCCAAAAAATCTAAAAATAATGTGTAATCATTTTTTAGGGATCTCGCTATCCTTTTTAGTATTACCTTCCTGTACATATTTTTTTTTGAAACTGAAAATCCCTTAAAGATTGCAGAAGGTTCAAATTTGATTTTTACGAAGGAAAAAAGAGCCTCTTTTTCTACACGGTTGAGTAGATCTATTATTGCTGTACTTGAAATATTCATAAAATTAGCTCTCTTGAATTGAGATTTTGCTCACAAAGTGTAGATTATATTATAACTTAGGGTTTATTCTCTTTTTTTTTATCTGTTTTTCTATTTTATTTCAATTTTTATTTTTTATGACAAATAAGCAGAATATATCATATACTTCAAATAATATAAAGGCATATATTGATAGAATAAAAAAAAAATCTTGCCTGACAAGAGAAGAGGAGGTCTATTATTTTAAGGAATTTTATAGCTCTATGGATAAATTGATAGATATTTTCTGTCATATACCCTCTTTGCTTCTGAAAGTTTTTGATCCTGATTATTCGCAACAAATACAATTACCTGATCTTGAAGAGGAGGAAGATTCTTTTAAACAGACATATAAGACCGCTGATTTGAAAAAGCTGGAGTCTTTATTGGATCAAAATTCCCTTTTTTTGAAAAACTTTGATAAAATAATAGAAATTTCCAGAAAAATCCTTATTGAGAATAAGAGTAATCATTTAATAGAAAACCTTTTTTTTATACTTGAATCTTCTATTCAATCTTTTTCTGTTAAAACACAGAAAGATATGTCTCAAAAAGATAGTGAACTGATCTCCCAGAATAAAATATTTATTGAACTTGAAAAACTTTTGGAATTATATGAAGAGAGCAAGAAATATATAGAAAAGAAAAATACGGCAAGAGATAGTTTGATAGAGGGGAATCTAAAACTTGTGGTAAGCGTTGCAAAAAAACACTATAACACTAGATTAAAAGTCGCCTTTATTGATCTGATTCAAGAGGGTAATATTGGATTATTTAAAGCAATAGACAAGTTTGATGTCAGTAAAGGGTATCGATTTAGTACTTATGCAACCTGGTGGATAAGGCAGACTGTAAGCAGATATACTGTGAATCATAGTAGAACTATCAGAATTCCGGCAAATATGGTTAATCTAATAGTAAAAATTAATCGTTCTGAAAGAGCATTCCTTCAGGAAAATGGTTTTGAGCCTACTCCAGCAGTGATAGCAGAAAAATTGGATATTTCTCCTCAGAAAGTACGCGCAATGAAAAAAATGGCTAATCAGACTATTTCCCTTCAAAGTATATCTCTGAATGACAGTACAAAAACAGAGTTGCTGGAAAGCATGCCTGATCCGAGTGTTGAAACACCTGCAGAAAAAGCAGAAAGAAGTAGCCTTAAAAAGACTATTAACCTCGTCCTTGATTCTTTGGATGACCGAGAAAAGAGTATTTTGATGCATAGATATGGAATTAACAATACTGAGATCCTTTCGCTTAGGAAATTGGCTGCTAAATATAATTTAAGTAAAGAAAGAATAAGGCAAATAGAAAAAAGAGTGTTGGAAAAATTGAGAGATAATAACAAAACCTCTCTTCTTTATGGATATGGGAAGTAATTAATTTGTTAATTGGAGAATTTAGAAATGGGAGAATTGATTTCTGAATTCAATTAATTAACCAATTAATCAATTAATCAATTAATCAATTAACCAATTAACCAATTAAGCAATTAACCAATTAAGCAATTAAGCAATTAACCAATTAAATGGAGTTATTATGCGAGGAAAATTAAGGAAGATAACGGTTGCAATGGATGCATCAAATTATTCTTTAACTGCGGCTAAATGGGGAGCATTTATAGCTTCACATGTCGGAGCGGAATTAGAATTATTACATGTTGTTGATATCAGAGTGATGAACAGTCCTTTTCTTGCAGATATAAGCGGAGCGCTTGGAGCGGCTCCCTATGAAGAATTTGTTCCGAAAATGAAAGTTTTAATGCAGGAACGTGGAGAAGACATACTTAAAGGTGGAGTTTCAGCGTGTAAAGAGTTTAATATTACCCCTTCTACTAAAGTCGAAAGCGGAATATTGAATGAAGTTATTGAAAATACGTCTCAAAATACAGATTTGATTGTACTTGGCAGAAGGGGGGAGCACTTTAATATAGGATTGCATCTTTTTGGAAGTGATGGAGAAAAGCTTGCACGTCATGCAGGTTGTTCATGCCTGATTGTTCCTGATTTTTTTTCCTTACCCAAAAGAATATTGATTGGCGTTCACAATAGTGGTCCTTCTAGATCCGCAGGACACTGGGGCGAGTTCCTTTCAGAAATTTTCCCGGATAATGAAGTTTTTCCTATATTCGTTAGAGAAGATGAAAATGAGGTTTCTGAATTTAAAAAAATTGCAGGTAAAGATGTAATTGTGAGAGAGGGAAATGCGGAAGATGAACTGATCTCTTTCTGCAGTGAAAATCCGGAATTTACTATTCTTGTTGTGGGTGCAACTGGACATACAAGGACTTTGAAAGAATTTATTATAGGTACAGTAAGTTCTCATCTACTCCACAAAACGGAGAGTGCGGTTTTGCTGGCAAGATAATATCTTGTTCTTACGCCTTGTGTATTTCGATATTTGCTCTATTTTTCTTTTGAATCCAAAGGAAGGTAAATATCGCTTAATAAAAACTATAACTAACAATGAAGAAGATTTAAATTATGAAAAAAGTAAAAATAGGTTTGATTGGTTTTGGTACTGTCGGAACAGGTGTTGTAAAATTATTGAAGAGAAATAAAGAATTGATTGCAGAAAAGACAGGAGTTTTGCCCGTCATAGAAAAAATTGCTGATCTTGATATAACAACCGACAGAGGCGTTGAAATCCCAGACGGAATATTAACTACTAACATAAACGATGTCTTAAATAATCCTGATATTGATGTTGTCATTGAACTTGTTGGTGGGACTACTTATGCCCGCGATTTTGTTGAAAAAGCGTTGAAAAATGGGAAAGCGGTTGTTACTGCTAATAAGGCACTTTTGGCAGATTGTGGAGAAGATTTATTTAATCTTGCTTATGAGAAATCTCTTGATTTTTATTATGAAGCCAGTGTTGCAGGAGGAATTCCTATAATAAAGGCTCTTAGAGAATCCCTTTCATCCAACAATATAAATACAGTATATGGAATTCTTAACGGAACTTGTAATTATATTCTCTCTCGAATGGAGGATGAAGGAACTGCTTTTGACGAAATACTCAAAGATGCTCAAAAAGCCGGTTATGCTGAAGCAGATCCTACTTTTGATATTGATGGTATTGATACTGCACACAAAACAATTGTACTTGCTTCTCTTGCATTTGGGAACTGGTTTAATATGGATGATGTACATGTGGAAGGAATACGGGGAATAGACCTTCTTGATTTTAAATATGCTGCAAAACTTGGATACAGAATAAAACTTCTTTCCATTATCAAAAATACATCCGATGGGATTGAAATGAGTGTTCGACCTACATTGGTTCCTGCTGATTCTCTTATTGGTAGTGTACATGGTGTTTACAATTGTGTCTGGATAAACTCTGATTGGCTTGGTAATTCTATGTATTATGGACAGGGAGCGGGAGAAAAAGCAACGGCAAGTGCTGTAGTTTCTGATGTAATAGATATTGCACTGAACCTGAAAAATAATGCATCAAATAGAATCCCTGCTTTTACAAAAGGAACAAGATTTAAGGGATTGCTGGGTGAAGAAAATAGTAGAGGACGTTTTTATTTGCGGATACAACTGGCAAATAGACCAGGAGTTTTTGGCGAAATTGCGACCGTTTTCGGAGAATACGGAATCAGTCTTGCCAGTGTGGATCAGAAAGAAATTGATCAGAACAAAAAGATGGCTCAAGTCGTTGTCTTGACTCACGATGCAAATCAGAATAGCTTGAACTCTGCACTCGAAAAGATTCGTCAGTTTGATGAAGCCGGAAAGAATATAGTCGTTTTTAAAATAGAAGATTTTGAATAAATCAAATAGGGATAATTATGAAAGAAATAAAAATATATGATACAACTCTGCGGGATGGTACTCAGGCGGAAGGTATTTCTTTTTCAAAGACAGATAAAGTCCGCATAGCCGAGTGCCTTGATAATCTGGGCGTAGCCTATGTAGAGGGAGGATGGCCAGGTTCTAATCCAAAAGATATGGGCTTTTTCGAAGAAGTAAAAGGTAGAAAATTTAAAAATACCAAGATAGCAGCATTTGGTAGCACAAGAAGAGCAAGTAATCCAGTAGAAGAGGATGCTAATATACTCACTCTTCTGCAGGCGGAAACCCCAGTTGTGACTATTTTTGGAAAAAGCTGGCTCCTTCATGTCAATGACGTGCTTAGAATCACTCCCGATAAAAACCTTGAAATAGTAAAAGATTCCTGTGCTTATCTGGTAGCAAATGACAGAGAAGTAATTTTTGATGCAGAACATTTTTATGATGGTTATCTGGATAATCCAGGCTATGCGATGGACGTATTAAAGTCTGCTGTAGATAATGGAGCAGGAACTATAGTCTTATGTGATACGAATGGTGGAGTTCTTCCCTCTAAAATATCTGAAATAACACAAACGGTAAGAAATGCTTTCCCGAATAAGGTGCAATTGGGAATACATTGCCATAATGATATAGGCACTGCCATTGCAAGTTCTTTGGCAGGTGTAGATGCCGGAGCAACACATATCCAGGGAACAATGAACGGATTTGGAGAAAGATGCGGTAATGCTAATCTATGTTCTATAATTCCGTCTCTGGAATTGAAAATGGGTATGAAAGCTCTTCCCAAAGGAAATTTGATTCATTTGAAAAATACAAGTAAATTTGTTTATGATCTTGCAAACTTGAAACCTGAAAAATCTCATC
The DNA here is from genome assembly GCA_034660375.1 of Verrucomicrobiota bacterium. Classification (GTDB taxonomy): domain Bacteria; phylum Verrucomicrobiota; class Lentisphaeria; order UBA2565; family JAYEIY01; genus JAYEIY01. The sequence goes on along the minus strand of JAYEIY010000009.1, from coordinate 11,792 downwards.
CTTATGTAGGCGATAGTGCTTTCGCTCACAAAGGAGGAATGCATGTAAATGCTGTAAATAAAAATCCTATTACATTTGAACATGTTAACCCAGAAACTGTTGGAAATAAGAGACGAATTTTAATTTCTGATTTGTCAGGTACAAGCAATATTCTTATAAAAGCAGAGGAACATAATGTTAATCTTAAGAAAAATGATCCTGAAGTAAGAAAAATTTTGAGTGAATTGAAAAAACTTGAAGCTGAAGGATATGAATTTGAGTCTGCCGGAGCTTCTTTTGAACTCCTTATGCAGAAAATGACCGGGAACCATGTTCCATATTTTAAACTTGATGGCTTTAGAGTTATAATTGAGAAACGTGGAAATGACGAACCATGTATCAGTGAAGTAACAGTAAAATTGAATGTAGATGGAGAGACTGAGATTACTGCCGCAGAGGGAGACGGTCCCGTAAATGCCCTTGATAAAGCACTTAGAAAATCTCTGACTCGTTTTTATCCTGAGATTTCAGATGTTGTTCTTACCGATTTTAAAGTTAGAATTTTAGAAGGAAATGATGGAACAAATGCAAAAACTAGAGTCTTGATAGAGTCTACAGATGGTGAATCCAATTGGGGAACAGTGGGATTGAGTGAAAATATTATTGAAGCATCCTGGGAAGCCCTGGTGGATTCCATAGAGCATGTTTTATATAAGAAAAATGCAGATAGAATTATTTCGTAATAATTTGTAGGGGCAGATCTTCGTGTCTGCCCGTTTTTTGACAGAATAATTATGTGACGGAATGATTAAGGGCGAAAGAGAGAGGAAGGGCGAAGGGGTATATTCACAGAATAATTATGTGACAGAAACATAACTCCCATCGCTCCCATAACTCCCATAACTCCCATAAAATCTCAGGGACTCTCCGAGATCGCTCCGACAAAAAGTAAAGCTGAGATTCTTTGGGAAAAAGCAGAAAACTTAAATAAGGTCATAAATAATGAAAAATCTAAAAGAATATTTTGCTCCAGAATTAAGTCCGGAAGAACGCTTGAATAATTTTTCTGCTTATACACAGGGGACAGCGCAGAGTCTTGAGATTATCGGTTCACAGTTGGATAGTCTTTTTTCATTTATTGAAATGGAACTTGAGGATAACCCTGCTACAGCAAAATACTTTGATCAGACATGTAAGATTATGGATAAACTATCTTCTATTACTGGGGAGTTGATAAAACATTCGGCTGGGATTCATGTTCTTTATGAAAAAATTGATGTTTCATTGATGTTTGATGCTATTGTAAGGCGTTTAAACAAAGTTTTTCCATCAGGAGTGATTTCTATGAACGATTCTTCTTCTCCCGTAATTATTGAGGGGAATTTGCTACAGTTACAGGATATACTTCTTCCACTGCTTTCTGATTTTATGAATAAGAATAAGAAACTTTATATTAATACTTCTAAAACCGATCTTACGGAAGAGGGCTTGGCTTTGTTTCAAAGTGATTGTGTGCCAGGCAATTACTATAAAATAACCGTTTCTGATGTAGAAAATCCAGAAAACTCAAAGATTGTTCCATTTTCTGAGATGTTGAAGTCCGAGGATAGACCAGAATATGCAACAATCTATTTACTATTGTACGGAGTTATCAAACAACATTCCGGTGATATATATTGCAGAAAAATTGAGAACAAAACCTGGAAACTTGAAATAATTCTTCCTGTTTTTGGAGAGATCTCATATATGCAATCCGAGTCTACAGAAAATATAGATGACGAAGCACTTTTTGGAACCGAAACAATCTTGCTGGTAGATGACGAAGATATGATATGGGATGTTGTTATTGATATGTTGCAGAATATGGGATATACCGTAATTCTTGCTGCCGATGGAAAAGATGCGGTTGATATATATGCAGCAAATAAAGATGAAATAGATCTTGTCTTGTTGGATATGCTCATGCCTGAAATGAACGGACAAACTGCATTTTTCGAATTACAAAAAATAGATCCCCATGTAAAAGTCCTTCTTTCTTCTGGATATGTAGATGAAAAAGATGCACAGGAAGTTTTAGAAGCAGGGGCTTTGGGATTTCTGAAAAAACCATATAGAATGGTAGATTTAACAAGAAAAATAAGATCAATATTTTCTAGAAAATTATGATTTTACTTGTAGCAAACAAAAAATGATTCTTTAACTTAGTTATTTAGGACACCCCATTCTGCCCGTAATAGACATTTTTACCATGTTTTCTTTCGTAATGTTTGTTGATAAGCCCCTCTTTCAGCCTTGAGATTTGAGGATTAATCTTTTCAGTAAGTAATGCCATTTTTGCCAATTCTTCCAAAACTACGCTGTTGTAAACTGCTTTTGATGCACTTTTTCCCCAGGTAAAGGGACCATGACATGCAACAAGTACCATTTCTATTTCCTGATAGGAGAGATCTTTAAATAGTTCGAGTATCTGGTTTCCCGTCTCTTCTTCATAATCACCATTAATCATTTCATCGCTCATTACCTTTGTGCAGGGTATGTCTGTTGACAGATGGTCTGCATGAGTTGTCCCATACATAGGTATAGCTTTATCGCCTGTGCCCACGCCACAGCATATTTAGAGTGAGTATGAACAACCCCTCCAATACCGTCAAAATTCCGATATAAAAGAGAATGTGTTTTGGTGTCGGATGATGGATTCATTCTTCCTTCGACAACTTTGTTTTCAAGATCGACAACAACCATATCTTCGATTTTTAATACATCATAAGATACACCACTTGGTTTAATGGCAAAGACGCCTTCAGAAGCATCAAAAGTACTCACATTCCCAAATGTATAAATAGCCAGCCTGTGATGCGGGATTTCCATATTGGCAGCATAAGCTTCTTCCTTAATACTTTTATATTTGCTCATATTTTCCTCTTTTTTTTGGGAGAAAATAATTCAGATGCTTTCCTCCATATATTCTCCTAGTTCTGTGTACTTTTCATATAATTGTGCATATTTCGCAGAATTATCAGGATTAGGGGTGTAATTCATGGAGAATCCACTGCCCATAGTATTCTGAGCATCTGAGATTGTGGGATAAATCCCTGCAATAACAGCTGCAAACATTGCAGCTCCGAGGGCACAAGCCTGTTTGGACTCCACAACCTTAATTTTAAGCCCCAGAACATCAGCAATGGTCTGCATAACAAATTTCGATTTTTTAGCAACTCCTCCCAATGCGATAACTTCTTTTATTTCAATGCCTTCTTCAATAAAACGATCAACAATCTTTTTTGAGCCGAAAGCTGTTGCTTCAACTATTGCTTTATAGATTTCCACAGCATCGGTTCCCATATTCATTCCTGCAATTGCAGATTTAAGAGATTGATTTGCGTCAGGAGTCCGGCGACCATTAATCCAGTCAAGAGCAATAATGCCAGTTTGTGCAACTGGTAATTTTACAGCCTCTTCATCAAGAGATCTCAACAGTTTATCTGAAATCTCCTCAATAAGGGTATCCCGAGTTGAAATATCAATGCTGTTTGTTTCAGATAATAGATTTTCGACAGGCCAAAGAAGAACTTTTTTGTACCAAGCGTAAAAATCTCCGAATGCAGACTGTCCAGCTTCCATTCCAAGCATTCCGGGAACAATTGAACCGTCTACCTGACCACAGATTCCACTGATTAACTTACTTCCGACTTCTTTCATTGGAGCAATAATCATATCACATGTTGAGGTTCCCATAACCTTGATCATTGAATAAGGTTTTATCTGACCACCTACCGCCCCCATATGAGCATCAAATGCACTGCAACCTACTATTACATTAGTACTTAGCCCCAATTTTTTCGCCCATTCTTCAGTTAATGTTCCGCCAGAAACATCTGCTGTGTATGTCTCTGTGTAAAGACGATTGCGCAATCCAGTAAGTAAAGGATCAAGTTGTGTTAGAAAGTCTTCTGATGGAAGCCCGCCAAACTCTTTGTGCCACATTGCTTTATGACCAGCTGCGCATCTGCTTCGTTTAAGCGTCAGAGGATTAGTGTTACCTGTCAGTAATCCAGGAAGCCAGTCGCAATGTTCAACCCATGAAAAGGCAGCTTCTCTGACTTTTTTGTCTTCACGAAGAATATGAAGTACCTTTGCCCAGAACCATTCTGATGAATAAATTCCTCCACTGTATTTTGTATAATCAATACCTCCCCAGCTTTTTGCCAGTTTGTTGATCTCTTCTGCTTCCTGGATTGCAGTATGATCTTTCCATAGTACAAACATGGCATTGGGGTTTTCTGAAAATTCTTCTTTCAATGCCAATGCTGTTCCATCTTCATCGACAGCAATAGGTGTTGATCCAGTAGTGTCAATTGAGATCGCCTTTATCTTTTCAGCTGTTCCTTCGGAAGTTTGTTTCAGAGATTCACGAATAACAATCTCAAGACTTTTAATATAATCAAGTGGATGTTGCCTGAACTGGTTTTTGGAGGGATTGCAATATTTTCCTTTACTCCACATACTGTAATTGTGGACAAATGTTGCAACTTCTTTTCCATTATAGGTGTCAACAATTACCGCCCTTACTGAATCAGATCCATAATCAAGACCAATTACATAATTTTCGTTTCCATTATATTTTTCTCCTATTTATTAAAAGATTAAGTTTCCAATTTGATAAATGCCCACAGCAACAACAAATGCAAATACGGTAGAATAAGCAGTGGAAAAAGCTGCCCATTTCCAACTGCCTGTCTCTTTTTTTATTGCTGCAATTGTAGGAAAACAAGGTGCATAAAGCATTACAAAAATCATAAAAGCAAATGCCTTCACGCCAGACCAACTTGAACTATTACGAAGTTGCTTAGCTAACTTTCCAGAGTTTTCTATATCTTCTCCACCTAAGGAATAGGCGGTGGAAAGAGTTCCAATCACAACCTCTTTGGCTGCAAAACCACCAAGTAAAGCTATATTATCCTGCCAATCAAGTCCTGCAAATTGACTTATGGGAACAAGAGAATTTCCAATTCTGCCAGCAAATGAACTCTGAAGACTTATCTTCGCTTTTTCAGAAGATGATTTGATATTAGAAGTGTCTGCTCTTGGAAAGTACATCATAACCCAGAATAAAATACTTATGGCAAGAATAATTGTTCCAGCTTTTTTTATGTACATCCAGGTTCTGTTCAAGGTATGCATCATTACACCTTTAAAAGTTGGAATATGGTACACAGGAAGCTCCATTACAAAAGGTGTTTGTTCTCCTTTACATATAAATTTTCTAATGAAGAAAGCTGCCGTTAACGCAAAGACCCAAGAGAGACCCCATAGAAGAAACATCATTTTTCCCCTGGAATGAGGAAAAAATGCAGCGATAACCATGGCATAAACAGGCAGTTTTGCACCGCAATTCATCATTGGAACAACCATAATAGTGACAAAGCGATCCTTCTCCTCCCTCATTGTCCGAGTTGCCAAAACACCCGGAACAGCACAGCCACCACCACCTAATCCCCCCGAAACAATCATAGCAAGTGCTGATTTACCCTGCAAACCAAAAATTCTCAACAGTCTATCAAGGATAAAGGCAATTCTTGCAATATAGCCTGTGTCTTCAAGGATAGAAATAAAGAAAAACATAAAGAAAATTAATGGAACAAAACTTAAAACCCCACCAACCCCACCTATAATTCCGTCCTTTACTAACGATAATAAAATATCCCATGAAATAAATTGTTCGGATAAATCTCCAAGAAAAATAAAAAAAATGTCCATTAATTCCATAGGACTTACCCAAGTTCCGTTGTGAAGTAAAGGAATCCATTTTCCCTCATCTGCAAGAAAAAAAACAGATTTAAAAAGCGAATAGACGATTAAAAGAAAGAATAATGGTCCTGCAAAACGATTACATACCACCGCATCAATTCGATCCGTTAACATTTTTTTTGCAGCACCTGTCATTCTAACTGCTTTCATGCTAGCGCCTTTGGCAATCCCGTGCCTTCCCTCTGCTACAGCTGTATTAGTGTCTTCCCCAGAATGAGTTTTTAAGATTTCTGCAGCTTTTTCAAGAGTTTTGAGTATTTCGGGATACTTTTCTGCTTTTAAGAGTATTTTTTTATCTCTTTCGAGGAGTTTTAATGCTGACCATGAATATGGGACCTTTTCGGAAAATTTAGGAAATTTAGCAATTGTTTTTTCAAGAGCTCTGATATGTTCAGATAATTCATGAGAATAAGAAAATTTTTTTGGTTTGTACTGTCCGTGACAGCTCTGGTCACAGGCTTCTTTTAGTTCATCAATTCCCTTTTTTCTATTACCTATTGTTGAAATCACTTTTACCCCAAGAAGTTCCTCAAGTTCTTTTGGATCCACCACATAACCTTTTTTTTCTGCAATATCTACCATATTCAGAGCAATAACAACTGGTACTTTTAGTTCTAGGAGTTGAACAGTAAGATATAGATTTCGTTCGAGATTTCCGGCATCTACTACATCTACAATTACATCCGGTTTATTGTTCATAATGTAATCTCGTGCAACCAATTCTTCTTTTGAATAGGCGGTAAGGGAGTATGTTCCCGGCAAATCAACAACTTTTATCTTGTCATCTGCATATTTAGCGTTTCCTTCAACAAGCTCTACAGTTACTCCAGGATAATTTCCTACACACTGATTTCCTCCGGTTAATGCATTGAAGATACAAGTCTTCCCCGCGTTTGGATTACCGGCAACCGCAATATTAAATATGTGTTCTGATTTTTTCATTAATATTTTTTATTTAATCTCTTTTTAATTAGACATTGAACGAAAAGCCTTTTTTACTTTGTTCAAAGGCTATTCGTACACTGTCTGTTCCTGTTTGCAGTTATTGTTTGAACAAATAACACTTAAAATCATTCTTAACGAGTCAGTATTAATCTCAAATAAAATTCAAAATCTTTGATTTTGAACTTATACAGCCTGTCTGAAAAGGTTTTTCGCTCTCTAAAAACCTTTTCGTGTAGGGTTTAATTAGTAAGGAATATCAATATTCTACTTCCCGGTATCCTCATTGAAGAATTCAGTTTCAGAATTTGGCATCATAAAGTGGTAGTTCTCTTTTCCTACACTTTTTTCGAGGGTTTCTATTATTTTTTTACATTTTTGTGGAGAATCGAATGGTCCCCCGATAAACAGTGCTTTACCATTTTGACCATAGGTAAAATTAGTAGTACTTTCTGTTTCATCTACATCATGAAAGATTTGCATTGCTTTTTTATAGTCTTTATCTGGTTTGAATCCAAGGTCTGCTGCATATTTTGCACTTCCCAAAATCAGTTTTTTAGCATCTTCTGGTGGACACTCAAAAAAGTTCTGCATATTTTGCATTTCATAAAACTTTTCTTTGGTATCTATTGCAATGAAAGCACTCTTTATTCCTAGACAGTATAAATCAAGATTAAATCCTGCTAAGAGAACACGATTTTCATTAATTCTACGTGCCAGAAGAACCGTCTCCATACCAGAATCAATCATATCAAGAGTTGCACAAAAAAAGATAGGTTTTGTTAACCCTAATGCCATTAATCCTCCTTTAGGGAAAGAAGGCTTCTTAGATTTTTTGATTTTCGTTTTTTTTCTTGAGCGTTTTCGTTTTTTTTCTGCAAGTTTTTGTTGTCTCTTTTTTTCGTTACTTGACATAAATTCTCCTTAATGTATTAAAATTTTAGAGTTGTGCGAAATGCAAGTAGCGTAGGTATTCCTGTCTGCTGCAAGTAGTGTAGGCATTCCTGTCTGCGAGAAAATACAATTTGAACTTGACAGACAGGAATGTCTATCCTACTTTTGGTTCAAATATAATTTTCAAGCATTTCGCACGACTTTAGTACTAAAGTTTCTCAACATTTATATCCTGTCCTTCAGAAACTCTGAGGGCAAGAGAATAGCCTTTTACTGTTATCTGAATAGGGTCTTTAAGTGGAGCATAGCGATTCACTTTTATCTTTTCTCCTCTCGTAATTCCCATATCAAGCAGGCGTTGTTTTATTGCGCCCTCTCCACCTATCTTTATTATTTTTAAAAAATCACCTTCTTTGGATTCTGCAAGTGTCATAATTTTTTCCTTTTAACAAATATTTTATTACTCATCCCGTGTCCGAGAGCAAGTCTGGTCTCTCCCACTTGAATTAATATGCGACCCAAAGAACCCCCTGAACTGATAATTTTTATTTCAGAGTCAATCTTTAAGCCCATGTGTGAGATTCTCTCTTTAAAAGAAGCTCCACCTTCAAAATGAGAAAGAATAACCACAATCCCAGAATCTATCTTAGAGAGTTGCAGAAAAGCCTTATCTTGTATCTCTTTATCTTTAGTCATTTTTTTCCTTTGAATTTGTTTTTCTAGAACATCCTGAGCCGGAATTGTCTGCATGAGGACATCCCAGGCAGGAATCACAGCCTTTTTCCCTAAATGTTTTGCGTAAACTGGCTATAAAAAAGAATAAAGCCAGTAAAACAATTAAAATGATAATTAATATTTCCATAATATTTTCTAACGCCCCTTAGCTGTCAACGGTTCTTAACGGTCAACGAACGGTTAACGGTTAACGGTTAACGAACGGTTAACGAACGGTTAACGGTCAACGGTTAACGGTCAACGGCTCTTAACCAATCTGCTTTTCCGTTATCATAAGCATCTTCAATTATCTCAAGAAAATTGTTCAATCTGCGAAGTGTTAAACTACTAATTGAATGTTCCATTAAACAAGCCTCTTTTTCAGCTGTTTTGTTATCCAGATGCAAAATGTCCACTAAAAATGTATAAAGAATTTCATGACGTTTTCGTATTTGAATTGATGCGATTTCTCCACTCTTTGTTAATTTTACACCACCATAATGCTCATGAAGAATGTATCCCTTATCAGATAAATTATTTAGAGCAGCACATACACTGGGTCTGCTAACTCCCAGATGGGTAGCAATATCTGTCACTCGTGCTTGCTTATCTGCTTTTTCAACAAGAACCCCGATACACTCCATATAATCTTCCATACTTGGGGTTAAATCATTGGGATAAGTTTTTTTGTTATTGATATTTTTTGAACACATATTTATCTCATTGTTAAATCAGAAACTTGTTAGACATCTCTAACATATTGAAAAAAAACTTTTTGTCAAACCCTTTTTTATTCTTTTTTTTTTAATATTCATCTAGAATTTGAATTAATCATCTCTGTGTGTAAATTCAATGCCTATGGCTGTGTCCAGGCTCCTTACCATAAGTGATATCCTGCACTAGCACGTTGGGATTTGTCATTAACCATTAATCATTAATCATTAATCATTAACCATTATTAATAATGTCTACATTTATTTATTCTATCTTCTTTTTTGTATGGGCGTTTATTTTTATTAAAATTATTCCGAATAAACAAACTCTTTGGAAAAAGTTACCTCGCGAGAGAAAAATAGGAACTTTTATTGGATTCATTGTATTAATGTGGGCGGCATATTACAGTCTTCCTATGCTCGAAGGTCCCCTTGAAAAATATCGGATTTTAGTAAAACTTCTTGTTCCAGTGGTTACAGTTCTTTCCTATTTTTATTTAGATTATATTTTTACTAGAGCTCTTGGTGGGATAATGATATTGGGCATTCTTTTCGTATTAGAAAAGGCTTTTATTCATCATATTCCAGCCAGGTGGGTTTTATCTCTTTTATGTTATGCATGGTCGATTCCGGCTATGTACCTTATTGGAGCTCCCTGGAGATTTCGCAATTTACTCCGAAATGTGGCAAAAGACCCTAAAAAACGAAAAATTCATATTGGGCTTTACCTCTTTTCGGGCGGTATTTTTCTCGTTTTCACGATTGTCGGTATTATTGCTTAATAAGGGGGACTAATGAAATCATTTTCTGAATTTCCAAAAAAACTTCTAAAAGATTGCGGAGTCCGCAATATTCCGAATTTCATTGCAAAAGTAGATATTTTCTATAATGATTTGGTTGAAGAAAATAAAAAATTCAATCTTACTAGAATTACTGACAAAGAAGATTTCTGGATTAAACATATTATAGATTCACTTCATTTTTTTTATGCGTTCCCTGAAATAAGAGAGGGAGGAAAGACTATTGCTGACATAGGTTCAGGAGCAGGAATTCCTCTTATTCCGCTCGCTATTGCATTTTCAAATAACTTTTATACTGCCTTTGAATCAAGACAAAAAAAAACGGGCTTCATTAATAAGGAAATTAAAAAACTTTCTCTGAAAAATTGTATTGCTCAACCACTGAGAGCATGTGAGGCGGGCAGGAAAAAGGAATTTAATGAAAAATTTGATATAATCACAGCCCGTGCAGTCGCCACTCTTCCAAAACTCTATCAAGAATCAAAACAACTTCTTAAAAGAAATGGAAAAATGATCTTCTACAAGACTCCGGAACGTATTCCCCCAGAATTGAAAGAACTCCTCACTCAAAACAAAAAACTTAAAAATAAAATAACAATCTCCGGTATCTCTATCCTTCCCTCAAATGCAGGGAAAAGACAGTTTGTTACGATTTTTTAATAGTATTTAGTTACCTCCGGGGACGAAAACTAGCATTTTTCTTCATCTGATCTTTTACGTCATTAGAGTTTACCCCTACTTTCACTGTAAATGAAGAAAAAAGAAAAAAATATTTTTTTGCAAAACGATTATAGTTGTAGAGACCAAAAAAAATAGTTTTGACCCCGAAATATAATTAAACGGGTAAACTTGGGCTAGGATCCATTATATAAACTCAAATATCTCAGAAAAGTCAAGAAAAAATTACGCAGATGAGTTTTTGACCTTACCTTTTTTTTATTGTACAGCCGTTTTTATAGTTTTCCTAATTAAAA
>JAYEIY010000009.1:0-958 GCA_034660375.1 Verrucomicrobiota bacterium | reverse complement strand
TTGGGACTTTTACTGTTAATTTTTTATTTATACTTTTTTCTGTCAGTTTGCAACCAGATATTCTTTTACATGTTCTCTGTACCGATTTTGTAAGTAATTTATGAGACGATTTTTCAATCTCAAAAGAGGATATACTTCCCTCTGCCGAAATGGCAAAGCTAACACAAACTGCACCTTCTATATTTCGTCTTCTTGCCAGACGAGAATAAGACTTATTTTTGTTTATTAACTTGATAAGTCTTGAAATTAAAATCTTTTTTTTATCTATTGTAAGGATTTTCTTTTTTATAGGTGGCAATCTTTTTTCGGAGCTTTTTGTCTTTTTGGGTTGAGGTTTAGGTAAAGGTATTGTTTTAGAAACTGTTTTTTCTTTGACAACTTTTTTTAGCTGTTTTCTTTTTAGTGGTTCAGCTTTGGGGGAATCAGGGATTGGTTCGATAACAGGTTTTTGAATTATTTTTGACAGTTTAGGAGTTGGCTTTGATTCTGCTAAGGGCTCCGGTAAAGGTACAGGTGCAGGTGCTGGTAAAGCTTTAGGAAGTAATGCAGGTTCTGCTAAGGGCTTCGGTAAAGGTTCAGGAACTAATTTCGGTTCTGGAGTGCATAAAACCTCTTCAAAAATCTCCAAATCAAGAGTTATTTTATTCTCATCAGTTTTTTTGTCATTAATTTTCTCTCCTGAACATGAAATTGTCGCATAAAATAAAGCCAATGCAGACAGGATCATCGCACCATATGCAGAATAAGAACTTATTTGTTCGTATTTATTTCTCATTTCTTTTTGTTGTTACTACAATGTTTTTTCGTTTTGCAATTTTTGCACAGTCAATAATTGATATAAAAGAATCAAATGGTGCATTTTTATCTATATGCAGGTTCATTCGTAATTCAGGTTTTAATTTTATTAATTCTTCTATTTTTTCTATTTCATATTTGCGAGTTTCGCAAAAAATCTCTC
>JAYEIY010000008.1:0-3947 GCA_034660375.1 Verrucomicrobiota bacterium | reverse complement strand
GTTTTATCATATTGCATCTGGTATTTTAAAATCCGAATTAGAGGAGCAAATTTTATCAGATGGAGGTCATTTTGAATTGTCTCCGATGTATCATCAAATTATCCTTTATCGAGTATTAGATTGCTATAATCTGGTTAAAAATAACTCTTGGCAGGAATGCGAACTGCTTTCTATTCTAAAAGAAAAAGCAGGGCTTATGCTGGGTTGGCTTGAGCAGGTGACTTTTAGTAATGGCGATATTCCTTTAGTTAATGATGCAATTGTTGGAATAGCACCTACAAGCAAACAGCTTTGTAATTATGCTGGCAGGTTGAATCTTAAATCTAAAAAAACAAAACTCAAAGAATGCGGATATCGAAAGATTTGCAGTAGTAATTATGAGCTCTTTTGTGATGTTGGTAAAGTTGGTCCAGATTATATTCCTGGACATGCACACGCGGATACTTTAAGCTTTCTTCTTTATGTAACAGGTAAACCATTGATTGTAGATCCTGGAATATCTACTTATGAAAAAAATGACTGCCGCCAAAAGGAACGAAGCACGGAGTCTCATAATACAATTGTGATCAATGATACAAATTCTTCAGATGTCTGGGGTGGGTTCAGAGTTGCGAACCGTGCAAAAATTGTAGATATTGAAGAAGGTGAAGGATTCATCAGAGCAACCCATGAAGGATATAAAAAAATTGGAGCACTTCATAAGCGAATTTTTGAATATAATGAAAGCGGATTGGAAATCTATGATGAAATATCTTCTAAAAATTCAATAAAATGCAAGGCCTTTTTTCATTTTGCCCCGGGGGTGGAACCAGAAATAGACGATGGGGTGATTTCATTGCCTAAAGCAATAATGTCTTTTGTTGGTTCTGAAAAGATTGAACTATTTGATTATGATTTCTCAGATGGGTTTAATAAGTTAACACCCGCTAAAGCTGTAAGAGTGTATTTCAATAAGGAATTGAAAAGCACTGTTCTTATTGCTTATGGGACAGACGGAAAGACACGAAAAACAGACAAAAAATACATAAAAAGTTTTGCCCAGTAAATACACGAAAATATACGAAAAAAAAACAGCAAAAGGTTTTTTTATAATACACAAAATTTAGTGTTATTTCGTGTGTTCCGTGGGCAATCAACAAAAATATATAATGAATATTTTATTTCTTTCACATTATTTTCCTCCTGAGGGGAATGCACCGGCGACACGGGTACATTCCATGTGCCGGCGTTGGGTTGAGGCTGGTCATAAGGTGACCGTGATTACCAGTGCCCCTAATGTCCCTGACGGTGTGGTTTATGACGGTTACAGCAATAAACTCCGACAGGTGGAGGAAATTGATGGTATTCGCGTGGTACGGGTATGGACTTCTATAGCTCCTAATAAAGGAACGGTAAGGAGAATAGCAAATTATATCTCATATATGATATCAGCATTCTTTTTCGGTTTGTTTGAAAAGAAACCCGATCTCATAATCGCTACTTCACCACAGCCTTTCTGTGGTGGGGCAGGAACTTTTCTCTCTTTTTTCAAACATAAACCTTTCATTCTGGAAATACGTGATATCTGGCCGGAATCAATAATTGCAGTTGGAGCTATTCAAAATAAAAAGCTGGTACGTCTTCTCCAATGGTTGGAGTTGAAGCTTTATGCTTCAGCGTGTCATATTGTTACTGTAGGTGATGGATATAAACAGCGATTGCTGGAGAAAAATGTAAAAGAAGAGAAAATTTCCATTGTCACCAATGGGCTTGATGATGCCATGTTTATTCCACAAAATAAGGATAAGGAGCTTATAAAAAAATTCAATGTGGAAGAAAAGTTTGTATGTTCATATGTTGGAACGATAGGAATGGCGTGTGGACTGGGCATAGTTTTGGAAGCATCAAGGAAACTCAGGGAACAGAAGGTGAAGGATGTACATTTTTTATTGGTTGGTGACGGTGCTGTCAGGCTAGAGTTGCAGAAGATGGTAGATGATGAGGGACTCGAAGATTACATTACTTTTACCGGGCGTCAACCTAAAGAGTTGATGCCAAATTTTTTTTCCATCTCTGATGTTTGTCTAGTACACCTGAAAGAAACAGATCTTTTTACAACAGTATTGCCTTCCAAAATTTTCGAAGCAGCCGGTATGGAAAGACCGATAATAAACGGAGTAAAAGGTCAGGCGATGAAGATTGTTAAGGATGCAAATGCCGGAATTGGAATCGAACCTGAAAATGCTGAACAATTAATTGATGCGATAATGAAACTTAAGAAAAACCGAAAACTTGCACGTAAATATGGAAAGTCCGGTCGCAAATATGTGCAAAAATATTTTAATAGAGACAATCTAGCAAATGATTACCTTGCGATTTTAAAGAAGGTGATTGCTCGATGAAATCCGCTGTTTTATCAATAATAGCATCTATTCTTGCTGTACTGGCAGTAACTGCTTCATGTGTTTCTGATGATCTCTTGTCAGTTTTTTTCCCATTGCTAAAAGTTTCAGGTCTACATTTTGACCTATTTCTTCATGCAGGAATTTATACAGCATTAACCCTTTGCCTTTTAAACTTAATTAATCCGGCTATATCTATTTTGCTGACATTTTTGTTCAGTACTTCGCTGGAAATAATGCAGGGGTTTTTTATTGATGGTCGGGAGTTCTCTTTTTTAGATTTAGTAGCAAATAGTTTAGGAATTATTATTGCATTAATTATTTACCAACTTTATAAATCCTCGAGAAAGCTTTGATAAGGATTAGTATTAAAATATAATAGAAAAATACTGGCAGTAAAAATGCCTGAAATAAGAAAAAAGGTGCTTAAATGAAGAAAGTATTAATTGTATTTGGAACAAGACCAGAAGCTATAAAGATGGCTCCTTTGGTAAAAGAATTTGAAAAACATAAAAATGAATTTGAAATGAAGGTTTGTGTTACTGCACAACATCGTGAGATGTTAGATCAAGTTTTGGAATTATTTGATATAAAAGCTGATTATGATTTAGATATAATGAAACAAAATCAAGATCTTTATGATGTAACAGGTCGAGTTTTATTAGGAATGCGTGATGTTATATCTGAGTTTGAACCAGATGTAATATTGGTTCATGGAGATACGACAACAACATTTTCTGCGAGTCTCGCAGGGTTTTATCAGAAAGTATCCATTGGGCACGTAGAAGCGGGTCTAAGAACTGGAAAAATCTATTCTCCTTGGCCCGAAGAGGGTAATCGTAAATTAACAACACAATTAGCAACATTTAATTTTGCTCCGACAAAATTGAGTAAAGATAATTTGCTTAAAGAAAGTGTTGCAGAAAATAGTATTTGCGTAACAGGCAATACAGTTATAGATGCTCTGTTTATGATTATAGAAAAATTTAATTCAGATGAAAAATTAAAAAAAGATTTATTTGCAAAAATAGATCGTTTAGGTTATGAAATCAAAGACGAAAGAAAAATCGTTTTAATAACCGGTCATAGACGTGAAAATTTTGGAGATGGATTCTTGAATATTTGTAAAGCTATAAAAAAACTTGCGACTCAATACAATGACGTGGATTTTGTTTATCCGATGCATTTAAATCCTAATGTTAGAGAACCTGTGAATAAAATATTATCTGATGAGGAGAATATTTATTTGATAGAACCATTAGAATATGAGTCATTTTTATTTTTAATGAGTAAAAGTGATATTATATTAACAGATAGTGGAGGAATTCAAGAAGAAGCTCCAAGTTTAGGAAAACCAGTTCTTGTTATGCGTGATACAACAGAACGACCAGAAGCTTTGGAAGCAGGAACAGTGAAACTTGTCGGGACTGATAAAGAAAAAATAATTAAAGAAGTTTCAATTTTGCTAAGTTCGCAAGAAGAGTATAATAAAATGTCAAAAGCATATAATCCTTATGGAGATGGAAATGCTTGTAATAGAATAATAGAATTTTTAAAGGAAATGAC
>JAYEIY010000007.1:0-4001 GCA_034660375.1 Verrucomicrobiota bacterium | reverse complement strand
TAAAATTTTAATCGGATATTTTTCTTTTCTTGCAATCACAATCAGAAAAAGAATTATTGTTGCTATATCAACTAATGTTATTTCAAAACCTTTTGCTGTACCTCTATAAAATTCGTCTGAGAAAAAATTAATTGTTTCATACAAACGACATGTGAAAAATATGGCTGTAAAAAAGACCGCATTCTCAATGCGTTTATCTTTCATTGCAAATAAATAACCTATAGGAACACCAAAAATAAGAACACCGAAAAAAACCGGATACTTTAACATGGACAATGCACCCTGTGCTAAAAAAATATGTTGTAAGGGATTTATCATATTAAAAATTCTGAATATTAATGTTTGTGGCATCTTCGGGCATTTCTTTCCAACCTCCTTGCGGTATAAAACCACCCTTGATAGGAAAGATTGAATCTTTTAGATTAAGAGTTGTTTGCAAGGCATTCATCGTAGGCAATATGGCTCTTATTATTCGATTCCAACCTTCCAAGCCACTTGGCTTTAAATATACAATATCATTTGGCTTCAATATAAAATCCCTTGTTTTTCCTTCTAATATTTTCTCTATGTTTACTTCTATTGGTTTTGTATTCACAAGTCCATTTCTGAGGATTATTGCAGTATTGCCACAGGTTTCTTTCAGACCCGCGGCATAAGTAATAGCATGAAGTAAAGTAAGATTTTCTTTGTAGCCCAAGTATGCGGGAGAATTTACTTCTCCTAGAACAAATATTTCCTGATTCATTGAAGAGGGGATATATATATAGTCTCCATTTTTTATCGGAATATCATGGAGTTTATTTCCTTCTCTAATCACTTTTATAAAATTAACAGGAAGTTTGTTGCCGTCTCTTGATATATATGCATTCTGTAAGTCTGCTAATTCTACAGTTGTCCCATGAAATTGTCCTGTTCTCAATCCGCCTGCCATTGCAATTGTATCTGAAATTTTTATACCTGTTTCAAAGGTATATGAGCCACCTTTTCCAACTTTTCCAATAATAGTAAAGTGATTAACATTCAGCT
This sequence comes from Verrucomicrobiota bacterium, assembly GCA_034660375.1. GTDB lineage: Bacteria > Verrucomicrobiota > Lentisphaeria > UBA2565 > JAYEIY01 > JAYEIY01. The sequence goes on along the minus strand of JAYEIY010000007.1, from coordinate 2,975 downwards.
TGTATGGAATAAGGCTAACCTTGGGGTAGCGAACATATTTGCTCATTTTTTTTTCAACAGTTTTTTTTGCTTCCTCTAGCGTCATTCCTTCTAACTTAACTTCTCCAATTAATTTAATGCTTGCATTTCCATCAGTTTTCACGAAGCATCCCATAGTATTCAATTCCTGATTATCATAGACAAATACATTAAATTTATCTCCTGGAGAGATTCGATAGACATCAGGCTTTACATCCTGTAATTCTTTCAGTTTTGCAAGCAGTTTTTCCTTTTGTGTTTTGGGGACTTCTACTTTTTTTACTTCGGGTGGCTTGAGATTTTCATCAGAAGCTTTTTGTATAGGTTTTGTAGAGGTGCATCCACAAATAATACAAAGAGTAATCAAATAAAGACACTTTGCACAAATATTGCTATAATTCTCCATCATAAGAACGCCTATTTACATAGTTAAGAACTGCATTAATATCGGTAATTTCATTCCTTTTCATAAAATTTAACAATTTAAAGAGATTCATCTTGTTAGTTTGTCTAAATCTGGCAACTACAATTTTCAAACTCATATTTAGCATAATATCAGTAAAGAGTTGTTTATTTTGGGAATAGTTAAAAAGTTCCCAAAATATATAGTCATATTTATTAAGAGTATTAAGCCAACTTTTTATTTCTTTTTTATTCAAAGAAGAAAGGAAAGTCTTTTCATTAAGCACGAAATATGCTTTATGAATATTTTCATTTAGTATATTAAATTTTTCATGAACTATTTTTCCGTTAGAATATAGAGAATCATTAATAATAAAGTCTTTTATATCTTCCGGGGCATCTTTAAGTGAATCTATAACAAGTATTTTTTTCTGTTTATCTTCCAGAAATCGACAGGCATTTTCTATCACAAAAGATTTACCTGTATCCGGTTTATCACTGGAGACTCCGATTATTGCAGGTGATTTTTGATCATCAGAGGAGGCAATATTATTAAACAGTATTTGGATTGCCGGATAAAAAACTGAGCTGTCCACTTCATCTTTATTAGGAAGATTGCCTATCAAGGGGATTTTTAATATATCAACGATAGAATATTTTGATTTTACAGTTAAATCTGTTAGCAGGAAAAGAACTACAATTACAAAACTGGAAGCAAAACCAAAAAAGGCACCTGCGACAGCAAGTAATTTTGTTTTTGTAGGCTCGGGGAATTTCGGAGGAATTGCTTTTGAGAGAATTTTAAAATCAGATAATTTTGTAGCCATAACAATCTTTGCTTCAGCAATAACTGTATCAATTGTATCGACTTGACTTTCTTTAAGGTTTATTCTTTTCTTTAATTTGGAATATGGTTCTTGTAGTTTTGAGAGTAATTTAACTTTTTCTTTTATAGTAAAAATTGATTCTTTCAATTCTTTCATATTTTTTATAAGTGAGTTAACTTCCATTTTTATTTCTATTTGTGATAATTCCAGAGCCGATTTTGTTGAGTTTCCCCCGTATGTCATCTGATTTGGAATAGGTGGCGTATTTTCTCCAAGTTTTGGCTCGGAGTCAATTTTTTTCTGTAATTGAATAATTTCATCTTTTATTTTTAGCAATTTTGGATTTTCTGTAGTAAATTTTTGTTTAAGTCTGTCAAATTCTTCTTTTAGACCTTCCAGTCGTATTGCCTTTTTTTTAGTTACCAGAAAGGATAGAGGCACTTTGTCTTTCATTCCTTTTGTTGTTTTTTTTAAATCTTCAATTTTTGAATTTAGGGCAGTCAATTTCATTTTTTTGAAAAGCAACTGTAATTCCAACTCATTTAGTTGTTTATATTTTACTTCTATTTCTGTGTTGATAGAAGATACATTGTTTTTTAATAAGAAATTACGTGTTTCTTCTTTTAGAATTTTAATTTCTTGTGTTATTTTTGTTCTATTTTTTATGTAATCATCCCATATTTGTTGTGCAGAATCTTTACGAGTATCCAAATAAGAATTGATGAAAACCTCTGCAAGAGAATTTACTATTTTATATGGTTTTTTATTTTCTGTAACAATCAAAAGAGTTATATTATCCGTTTTTTTATCAAACTCGAGTTCTATTTCTTCGGACAAATCTCCTACTGTCATATCAAGTTTGAGCTTTTTTATTACTTTTAGGAGGTTTTCTTTTGTTTTTATTGTTTTTATAATATTTTTTATATTAGTATTCCTATAAAGAAAGGGCAGTGTACTTTTCAATCTACTATTTCTACTTGTTTTATATAAAATTGTAACCCCCTTCCATTTTTGAGTTGAAAACTTTTTTGCAAGGAAGGCAGCAATCACAAAGAAAAAGATTCCTGATATAAGCACAATCGGAATTCGTTTTAACAGAGAAAAAATGAAAATTTTCTTGTCAAATTTAAGGAGATCCAATTCTGTTACAGAATCTTTATTTTTGTTTTCGTCACTCATAATTTATTTTTATTTACTTTTTTGAGTCTATTTATTTTAATTAAATCGTTCCCAGAGCTTCATAAAGCGATTAAATAATTGTTTTTTATCAACATTTGTATCAAGTCCGAGAAGTTGAGTGACATCTTTTTTCATATTAGATTCACCAAAAAGGAAATAAGGTAATGCGTAATACAATCTATATCTAGGATAACGGAAATACCATTTTATATTTTTTGGGCTTACTCCAATATATTTAATATTAAGTAGGATATTTTTTATTATATTTTGCTTTGTAAAGGTTTGTTTATCTAAGGCAGAAACATATTCTGCAAATGTATTCAATTCAGTTTTGGTACAATCTCCATAGGTAAAGAACAAAATATCTTTATATATTTTTATTGTATTATCCAATAATGCAACAAGTTTTTCTTTAGATGAAGGTTGATATGGAGGACGTAATTTATAGTCAATAGAATCCGAATAATGTTTTTTAAAGTTATATTTTGCAATAATTCCTTCTTGCTTGCAATCGTTAAGTAAAGCCTGTCTTTTTTGACTTTTAGAGGA
>JAYEIY010000006.1:0-4011 GCA_034660375.1 Verrucomicrobiota bacterium | reverse complement strand
CGAGTATGTTTTGTTTTGAGCAAGGAATTTGAATTACCGAGCAACTATTTTCCCTTTCTTTAGTAAAAAAGGGAATCTTAGTTGCGTGTTCGTCAGCCTCAAACCGATGAGTTCTGACCATTACAGGAAAAGCCTTTTTCGCGGATATTACCCTGAAAGTCGGATAAATAGTAGTGTATGCTTTATCCAATTTTCAAGGGGTAAAAAGCGATATATGCTGTCAAGCGTTTAATCTACTTTTGTGTTCAATGTGCTTCTTCGTAGTTTAGCTTTGCATTTTCTGATATGCGTTTAGCAATTTCATTTTCAAATGGAATTTTTATAAGCAGTAAACCACCTTCAGAGAACTTCTTTACTTCAATTTTTCCGTAAGGCTGTTTATCTAGTGTTAGCAGTAGTAGTCTTCTGCGGTATTCGGCTGATACCTGTGTCCATAGATAGCGTCCATGAGTATCAAAATGCAATTCTAAATATGATTTTCCATACTCTTTTGCGGGAATAAGTCGTATGTATGCAATATTAGTTGTGGTTATTAGGGGGAAGCGGGAGATATAGAATGTTTTGTCGTATTTAAAACTTTTAAGAGGTCTTATCCAATTGTTCTTTGAATTTTTGCGACATAAAAGGGACAGTTTAATTATGTCCTTAGGATTTCTTTCTTTTTTTGAGAAGGGGGTATGTAGGCAACTTGCAAAGAAAATTGTAGCGAAAGAAAGTAATATGAATTTTTGTAGTGAAACATTATTTTTCATCGGTAAACTCTTCAAGTTTTTCAGGTTTTATTCCGAGTTTTTCTGCTGTTTTATTTTTGTCCCCGTTATACTGTTTTAGCATATTACGGATATGTTGCTGTTCTTTTTCGTGTAGAAATGTTTTCAGAGTGGTTTCCGCAGTATTGGGATTTGCTTTTTCTGTTTTTTCACAGATGTGTTCTTTTATTTGTGGAGGCAGATCCTGATAAGTTATTATGTTTTTTTCACACATTATTGCGGCTCTATTGATTGCATTTTCCAATTCTCTTACGTTGCCGGGCCAGTCATATAGGTTTAGATTTTGAATAGCTTCTTTTTCAATTGTAACAGTAGGATTATTCTTTCTTGATGAGAAAATACGGATAAAATGGTTAATAAGAAGAGGAATATCTGTCAGTCTGTCTTTTAATGGAGGGAGTTCTATCGGTACTACATTTAAACGGAAAAAGAGATCTTCTCTGAATTGACCTTCTTTAATTTTTTCTTCGAGATTTTCATTTGTTGCGGCTATAATACGTACATCAATAGGGATGGGTTTTGTACCTCCCACATGCATTATTTCTCTTTCTTGAATTACTCTAAGAAGTTTTAGTTGCATGTTAATGGGGATGGAACCTACTTCGTCGAGAAAAACAGTTCCGGCGTGTGCAGATTCGAATAGCCCTTTCTTAAACTTATTTGCTCCCGTAAATGCACCTTTTACGTAGCCGAAAAGTTCAGATTCCAAAAGAGATTCTGGTAATGCAGCACAGTTTATTGGAATGAATGGTTCATCTATTCTCGGGCTGGCAAAGTGAAGTGCTTTAGCAACCAATTCTTTTCCTGTACCACTATCTCCCCGGATTAGTACATTTGTATCAGTGCGTGCTACTTTTTCAATTATTTTATAGACTTTCTGCATCGCATCACTGTCGCCTATAAGATTATCAAAATGATATTTTGTTCTGAGAGCTGTTCTTAGTTGTTCATTTTTCTCAAGAACATGCTCATAGTTAAGAGCACGTGTTACGGTAAGTATCAGCTCATCTATTTTAAATGGCTTGGTTATATAGTCGAATGCACCGGCTTTCATGGCTTCCACCGCAGTTTCGACCGTTCCATAGGCTGTCATCATTATAACCGCAAGGTGAGATTGAATTTCTTTTGCGTCATGCAGAAGAGTTATCCCATCTATAGGAGCCATTCTTACATCTGAGATCATCAAATCAAAAGCCTCTTCCCTGAGATGGGTTAATGCTTCCCCTCCGTCAGATGCAGTTACTACTGTATATCCCTCTCTTGTCAAAAGAGTTCTTAATACTTCTACGATGCTCATTTCATCGTCTACAACAAGTATTTTACTCATATTATAAAATTCCCAATGCTATGAAAGTGCTATTATGGATGAATGTTTTTGTCTGATTTGCAGAGATTCTTTTTGTATGTATGTTGATATAATTTATTCACGTCTTATTTTACAAAGTATTCTATTTTATTCAAGAGGACATGCAAAAAAAACAGGAAATCAATGCAAAAAAGGCAAAAGAAAATTGTGAATAGATTTACTTTGGTAGAGGTAGTCATTGCGTTGGCGATAATGGGTTTGTTACTTTCTATTGCCTTGACTATAACCGGCAGAACTAAGGAAAGGACTATTCGTTCTGAGAGGCGTTGGGCAAGGCAACACCTTTTGAATCTCTGTTCAGAATATTTTCTTCTTGCCGGTCATGATCAAGGATTTCCCGACGAAATCCTGCCTAATGGGTTTTCTGCTTCCTGTACTATAGAACTTGTTGAAGAAGGATTGCCTGACTACGCTATTGAGCCTGTAAAGGGATGGATTTTAGCTCAATACAAGATAGAACTCTATGATGAGATAGGTACTTTGATAGGAAAACAATATGTAGATAAAATAGTACGTGAAGATGAAATATAGATATGAAAAAATTAAAAAAACAATTTACTTTGATTGAAATAATTGTGGCAGTTTTTCTGCTTGCTATGCTTGTGACTACGTTGATGGGTGTTTCAGGAGCTATAACTATCTCATGGAAGAAAAGTTTTATTCACGACAGGGTTTTTACTGAACTCATGGCACTCGAACGAATTTATGATAATGCGGTTGAAAATGCGATACCATTTACTTGGCGAGATGATGAACGTCGGGAATTCAATTGTTTTATGGGAGTTTCGGATAATGTGATTTTTGCATATCGTCATGAAATAAATAGTCTTGAAGATGGTGGAATCAGATTTATAAGTTTTCTTCTTGAGGGCGACAAGCTTGTTGTATATTATCGTTCAAGACCTTTTTCTGATTATGAATTCTTTTATGAGGATGCAAGAAAATCACAACTTGCCATCGGTGTAGAAGAGGTTGTTTTTCAATATGGTGCATACGATAATAATGATGAACTGATCTGGGTAGATGAATGGAATGAAGAACGCATGGATATTCCCCTGGCAATTTGGATGCATGTGAAGTGGAAAGCCGGGCGAGGTGAACACTTCCTATGTCGTACTGCCGCAAGCGGTCGATACGAACGCATGGGATTATGGAAACCATACGAAGAAATGAATTGAAAATAAGAACTTAGGCTTTAGGCTGAAAAAGTAAAAAAACGTTACATTTGAATGATGATGTAGGTTTAATTGTTTTTTATTTTTTCAAGAATCTTTGTGGTGGAAAAACCTTGAAGAAATGGGATGAAAATAAAGTCGCATCCGGTCTTTTTTAGTGCGGTGTATTCCTTTTTATCAAGAGTTTCTTCTGTATAGTCTCCTCCTTTTACATATATATCAGGAGAAAGTTGTCTGAATTCTTCTGTTGCTCGGGCATTCGGGAAAACAACAATCCTGTCCACACATTCAAGGGCGGCTAAAAGATATGTCCTGCTTTCTTCTTGGATAATGGGACGACTCTTTCCTTTTAGTTCCTGTATTGATGAATCTGAATTGATTAAAAGCAATAGAGCGTCGCCTTGCGCTCTTGCTTCGAACAGGTAGTGAATGTGTCCTTTGTGAAGTATATCAAAGCAACCATTTGTAATGACAAGTTTTTTATTTTTTTCGGCAAGTTGTTTTCTCCATTCAATAGCAGTATCTATGTCAACAATTTTATAGTCCGGCATTTTCATGATTTTTTCCTTAGTTTTATTAAAAGAGTTGAAAAAAAAGTATGTCTGACTAATTTATAGAGTAATAAAAATATTTCAACATCAACAGATGAACTGAATAAATATGATAAATGAAAATAAAACAGATCTTACTCAGAATTTTA
>JAYEIY010000005.1:0-18365 GCA_034660375.1 Verrucomicrobiota bacterium | reverse complement strand
CTTTTTTTGATGCCATTAGAACCATTCCGACAGCTATAGATGATCCTAAAATAGAGGAACCTCCATAACTTAAAAAGGGAACAGATATACCTTTAATAGGTGTAATTCCACTAATACCATAAGCATTTACTAAAAATGCGATAGATAAAATCAACCCCATCCCTAAAGTGAAAAGATATATTGTTGTATCTTCTGTTCTACTTGCCACTTTAAAAATACGTAGTAGTACTACTAAAAATAGAGATACAACAATAAAGATACCTATAAATCCAAACTCTTCCATCAATCCTGATAAGATAAAATCGGTATGAACTTCACTTAAAAAACCTAGTTTAAATGTTCCGTTGCCAACTCCCTCTCCAAAAAGAGCTCCATTATAGATAGCATTTATTGAGTGTCCTATCTGATAAGGGATAACCTCAACAGGAATTCTTAACCAATCCTCTATAAAACTAGGAGCTAAATCTAAAACTGTATCTTGAATAGTTGACCACCATGATTGAATTCTACCAATCCTATGAGATGCAGTAGAGATTAAGAGCACTATCCCTACTACAATCAAAGCTAAGATACTTAGAAAAAATTTATAACTACTCCCTACAAAAATCAATAAGATAAGCATAGTTCCAGTTAAAACCATCGATTGCCCTAAATCTTTCTGTTCATAACCAATAATAAATATCGCTCCAGTAAAAATGACACCATAGGGAAGGAAACGTAACCATTCATATTTTAGACCTCTTCCTCCATGATAATCCATTTTGCGAGAAAAACTCCATGCTAAAAAATAGATAAAACCAATTTTAAAAAACTCTACTGGAGCAAGAGAAAATCCAAAAACTTTAATCCATCTTTTTGCACCACCAATAGCAGGTACTATCGATTCAGGAAGAATAAGCATCAGTAGCATAAGCACACTTGACCCAAAGAAAAGCCCAAATCCTATCGGCTTTAACCACTTGTCTGGATCAAGTGTAGATAAAAACCACATAATAAAGATACTTAACATAGCAAATGAAAACTGTCTTATAACAAAATGAAATTCACTTAAATGAAAAAGAATAGTAATATAGGGGGAAAGAGAGTATGACAACAGGATACTAATCCCTATCAATATGGAAACGGTACTAAATAATACTTTATCTGCTGGCATCTATAAACTCTATTTTATTTTATGAATTTTCATGATTTCAAAACATTGGAAACAATACTGTGGACTAGAAAAGATGGTTATCTATTTCTCAAAGAACATCTTGATCGAGCAGAAAGAACACAGTTTTTTTTTAAGCGTAAATGGAATCGTTCTAAAGTTCTTGAAATACTGAATTCATATAATTTTCTTAGCGAGAAGTCTAGGGTGAGACTTCTCGCTGATGAATTTGGAAATATTCAATTAGAATCCTTTCCTCTGGAGAAAATAGGTTGGTTCAACGATTCTCTAAAGATTCTTCTTTCCCGAAAACGTACAGATCCTGACAATCCCTTTCTACGGCATAAAACCACCAATAGATATCTATATAATAATTCATACAAAAATACATTGAAAAAAGGGTTTGATGAAGTTATTTTTGAAAACCTTAGTAAAAATATAACAGAAGGGGCGATTAGCAATATTTTCATTAGGGTTCTTGATGATAATTGGCAAACTCCTCCCGTAAAATGTGGACTTTTACCAGGAATCTGGAGAGATAAAATGATAACAAAACTTTCTGTTTCTGAGAAAATCCTGACTTCTAATGATCTGGCAAAGGCAAAAGAGATTCTTATAGGCAATTCTGTAAAAGGCACTGGAAAAGTCACTGAAATAAGAAATTTTTCTGATAAAATTATATTTAAAAAGTAAAAAATAATGAAAAAGACAAAAACCATAGCTGTAATCCCTGCAAGATATGGAAGTACTCGTTTCCCGGGAAAACCACTGGCACTCATAGCTGGAAAGCCGATGATTCAGCATGTGTATGAAAAGGCACAGCAGGCAAAACAAATCAATGAAGTAATTGTAGCAACAGATGATGATAGAATAAAAGACTGCGTTGAATCTTTCGGAGGAAAGATCGTAATGACAGCAGAATCACATCCGTCAGGAACCGACAGAATTGCGGAAGCTGTAGAAAAATCAGATGCTAAAATTATTGTAAATATCCAGGGAGACGAACCCCTGATTTCTCCGAAAATTATAGATCAACTTGTATGTGCAACAATAAAATCAAATGCTCAGATGGGCACAGTTGCAGTTCCGATACAAAGATCATCGAATGAGGCTCAGGATCCGAATATAGTGAAAGTTATCACTAATTCAGATGGATACGCCATCTATTTCAGTCGATCACTTATTCCTTTTATGAGGGACGGTGCCGATGACTGCCCTCCCATGAAGCACTGGGGACTCTATAGCTACAAAAGAAATTTCTTAGAAAAATTTGTTAGCTGGGAACAAAGTTCTCTAGAGAAATGCGAAAAACTTGAGCAATTACGTGCTGTAGAACACGGAGTTAAAATCCTGGTAATAAAAACGGACAAACAGACTTATGGAGTTGATACTCCAGAAGATATATTAAAAGTAGAAGCAGAATTACAATAGTAATTCCCTATTTTAGAGGACTAAAAAGCAAAGAAAAACTGGAAGAAAAATATGATTAGTTCACGAAAACTTGTTTCACTTGACTGGGCAATGAAAAAAATATTGAGAAGCAAGGCAAATTTTGGTATCCTCGAAGGTTTTTTGAGTGAATTATTATTTGAAGACATCAAAGTCACAGAAATTCTTGAGAGTGAGTCTAATAAAGAACATGAAAGAGATAAACACAACAGGGTTGATTTAAAAGTCAAAAATACAAAAAACGAAATAATCATTATAGAAATTCAATTTGAAAGTGAGTATGATTATTTTCAGAGAATATTGTTTGGGGCATCAAAAGCTGTTTGTGAGCAGATAGAAGCTAGTATGAATTATGAAGAAATAAATAAGGTTATTTCTATAAACATAGTTTTCTTTGATTTGGGGCAGGGAGAAGATTATATTTACAAAGGAATAACAACATTTACTGGACTACATAAGCACGACCAACTTCAACTCTCCAAAAGACAAAAAAAAGAGTTTAAAAAAAACTTACCCCATGATCTCTACCCTGAATTTTATGTTATAAAGGTTAATCAATTTGATGATATAGCAAAAGATACTCTTGATGAATGGATTTATTTTCTTAAAAATGAAGAGGTAAAACGAGGGTCTAAAGCCAAAGGATTAAAAGAAGCACAAAAAAAACTAGCTATTCTCAAACTTAGTGATAAACAAAGACAATTATATGAAAGATATCTTGATGCCAAAAGAGATGCCCAAAGCATTGCCAGTACATATAGAATAGATATAAAGTGGGAAAGAGCAAGAGGACGAGAAGAAGGACGAGAAGAAGGACGAGAAGAAGGACAAAAAATGGGAGAAGAAAAAAAAACAATTGAAATGATTAAGAAGTGTTTAGATGAAAAATTAGATATAAAATTGATAGCAACATTAACAGGATTATCTGAGAAAAAGATAAAAAAATTAGAGGAAAGTTTATGAGAACAATAAAATCATTCGAAATAAAAAATGGTGTAGGGGTGGGACCTGATTATCCACTGCTACTTATCTCTGGTCCATGTGTAATAGAAGATTTGGATACTTGTCGCGAAATAGCGGAAGCTATGATTGTAATTGCTGAAAAGCATAAAGTCGGATATGTTTTCAAAGCATCTTTTGATAAAGCAAATCGTTCAAGTATCAAATCATATCGCGGTCCCGGTCTAAGAAAAGGACTTGAGATTCTTGAAAATATAAAAGAAGAGTTTCGTGTTCCTATCGTGACTGACATTCATGAATCTATTCAAGTGACAGAAGTTGCTGCCGTTGCAGATATTCTTCAGATACCTGCATTTCTATGTAGACAAACTGATCTTATTGTCACTGCTGCAAAAACTGGAAAAGTAGTAAATATCAAAAAAGGGCAATTTATGGCACCGGATGATATGAAAAATGTTATTACAAAGGCTGAAGAAAGCGGAAATAGCCGACTTATGCTGACAGAACGTGGAATTTCATTTGGCTATAATAACCTGATTGTAGATATGCGCGCACTGGTTATGATGAAACAAATGGGATATCCGATTGTATTTGATGCTACACACTCAGTTCAACTGCCAGGAGGACAGGGAACGACATCCGGCGGACAAAGAGAATTCGTAGAACCTCTTGCAAAAGCTGCTACTGCAGTAGGAATAAATGCCCTTTTCTTAGAAGTACACCCAGAACCTAAAAAAGCTATGTCAGACGGAACAAATTCTTTAACCCCCGAACAAGCAGATAAATTACTGAAAAAAGTTACACAAATCCACAATCTGGAGCAGAGTTAAAATGGAACTTCTTGAAAAAACAAAAAAAATTACTACGGTTATTCTTGATGTAGATGGTGTCTTGACAGATGGTTCTATCGGCTATTGCGGATCAGAAGAGATTAAATTTTTTAATGCAGCAGACGGATATGCTATAAAGGTCGCAATGCGAACAGGATTGCAGATTGGGATTCTTTCTGGTCGAAAAAGCAAGGCAAATGAGACTCGTTTTGCTGAACTAGGGATAGAGATGATTTGTCAAGGAGAAAAGATTAAACTGGATGCCTTAAAAAAAATGAGTGAACAATATAACTTTACTTATGATCAATGTCTGTATGTAGGAGATGATATTGTTGATATACCTGTCATGAATAATGTTCTTATCGGGGCAACTGTAGCCGATGCGGCAGAACAAGTCCTTCAGAGAGCTGGTTATATTGCAAAAAAATCTGGTGGAAAAGGAGCTGTTAGAGAGATTCTTGAGTGGTTGATGAAAGCTAAGGGAACATGGAGTAAACAGATGCAAAGATATGGGATATGACCAAAGAATTAGATTGATTATTATGTAATAAAATAAGTATTAAAAGACAAAAAATATGAGTAAAACACAAAAACCTATTTATGATGAAAGTAAGATAAAGACTCTCAGTTCTTTGGAACATATTCGCTTGAGACCGGGAATGTATATCGGTCGAATGGGGGATGGTTCTCATCCCGATGACGGGATTTATATATTACTCAAAGAAATTATTGACAACAGTATTGATGAATTCATCATGGGGGCTGGGAAAAAAATAGATGTAAATATTGATGGTGACGGAGTACAGATTAGAGATTTTGGGCGTGGGATCCCCCTGGGGAAACTGATTGAATGTGTTTCCGTAATCAATACCGGTGGAAAATTCAATACAGATGCATTTCAATTTTCTGTAGGTTTAAACGGTGTCGGAACAAAAGCAACCAATGCTTTGGCAGAAAAGTTCATTGTAACCTCTATCAGAGATGGGAATTATAGAAGGGCAACTTTTTCTGATGGAGAACTATTAAATGATGAAAAAGGAAAAACTGACGACAAAAATGGAACGGAAGTCTTTTTTGTGCCAAGTCATGAGTTTTTTCCAAAATATGACTTTGATCCAAAAATAATACGAAGACGCCTATGGAATTATGCATATCTCAACACAGGTCTTTCTCTCTATTACAATGAAGAGATAATTTACTCTAAAAGCGGATTGCTGGACATGCTCAACAAAAAAATTGATGATGATGCAATCTATGAGATTATGCATTTCAAAGATGATACTATTGAGTTTGCACTCACACACACAGATAATTTTGGAGAAACATACTATTCTTTTGTAAATGGACAATTTACCAATGACGGAGGTACTCATCAATCTGCATTTCGCGAAGGAATCCTAAAGGCAATAAATGAATATGCATCAAAAAACTTTAATAGCAGAGATGTTCGCAATGGAGTTGTCGGTGTTATCGCAATAAAACTCAAAGAACCTCTCTTTGAATCACAGACAAAAAACAAGCTTGGAAATAATGAAGTTCGTTCCGAAATAGTATCAAAAGTAAAAGATGTCATACATAAATATTTACATAAAAACAAAGAAACTGCCGAAATCCTTCTTAAAAAGATATCTCTAAATGAGCAAGTTAGAAAAGAAATTCAGGCGGTAAAGACAAAATCGAAGGAAAAAGCAAAAAAAGCGTCTATCAAGATACCCAAGCTTAAAGATTGTAAATTCCATCTTAATGATGGTTCCGAAAAAGGAATGGAATCAGTTATTTTTCTGACGGAAGGTCAGTCTGCATCCGGATCAATGGTAAGCTCCAGAGATCCTGAGACACAGGCAATCTTCTCTTTGAAAGGAAAACCACAAAACTGCTTCGGGAGAAAAAGAAAACTCGTTTACAAAAATGAAGAACTTTACTTCATAATGAGAGCCCTTAATGTAGAGGATGATTTTGAAGAACTAAGATATGAAAAAATAATCATAGCTACTGATGCAGATGTAGATGGGTTACACATTAGAAATTTGCTATTGACATACTTTCTGCAGTTTTTCGAGCAACTTGTTCTTTCTGAACATATTTATGTGCTGGAAACCCCGCTTTTCAGGGTAAGGAATAAAAAAGAAACAATATATTGCTACGATATTGCCGAAAGAGATAGAGCTATCAATAAATTGGGAAAAACTCATGAAGTAACCCGTTTTAAAGGATTGGGAGAAATCTCTCCAAACGAATTTGGTCAGTTTATCGGTCCTGATATCCGCCTTAGAACTATTAACGTTGACAATATACGGAAAGTCCAGAAACCTCTGGAATTTTTCATGGGAAATAATACTCCCGAACGCAAAGATTATATAATAAAAAATCTTATTTAAACTCTGTACGAAAAGGTTTTTAGCGAAGCGAAAAAGACTTTTCCTGCAATGTCTATTTAATAATTTACAATAGAACAATTTGTTCATAAAAAAAAGAGGTATATGATGAAAGAAATATTGCAACTTGGTTTGCCAAAAGGTAGTTTAGAAAAGACGACCGTTGAAATGTTTAAAAAGGCAGGATATAAAATTCAGATTAATTCCCGCTCTTATTATCCATCCATTGATGACCCAGAAATCAAGTGTACTTTATTGCGGGCGCAGGAAATGTCTCGATATGTCGAAGAAGGTGTCTTAGATGCAGGTTTAACAGGAAATGACTGGATAGAAGAAAATAATTCTGATGTCATAAAAGTTGAAGAACTGATTTATGGAAAGGTGAGTCGAAATCCTCTTCGTTGGGTCTTGGCAGTTCCCAATAATTCTAATATAAAAAAGCCGGCGGATCTTGAGGGAAAGCGTATAGCTACCGAGGCCGTTGGGATGACAAAAAAATATTTGGATAAATATAATATAAATGCAGATGTTGAATTCAGTTGGGGAGCCACTGAAGTAAAGCCCCCACACCTTGCTGATGCTATCGTTGAGATTACCGAAACAGGTTCCTCTTTAAAGGCAAATAATCTTACTATAATTGATACTCTTTGTACTTCAACAACTCAATTCATAGCCAATAAAAATGCGTGGAAAAATAAAAAGAAACGTAAAAAAATAGAAAATTTAGCAATGTTGCTAAAATCTGTTTTGGCAGCAGAGCAGAGAGTCGGCTTGATGATGAATGTTGGAAAAAAGGATTTGGAACGTGTTATGAATGAGCTTCCTGCTATGAGAACCCCAACATTATCGCCCCTTGCAAATGACGATTGGTATTCTATTACAACAGTCATAGAAGAACATGTTGTTCGTGATTTGATTCCTGAATTATTAAAAAGTGGAGCACAGGATGTAGTAGAGTATCCTCTTAACAAAGTAATAGGGCATAATTCTTAATAAAGAAAAAAGCTGGAACTTTAGGAACATCTGGAAGAAATAAGATGGATGTTCTTCAAAATAATATTTGTTTTATCGGTGAGTATTCTGCCAAGTTTTTTTGTTACGGATATTATTCTTGATTTTTTGCAAGTTCCTTTCTATAATCTTAATATTAAAAAACGTAACGCTAATATACGAAAGCCCACTGAATGCATTTGTAATAAAACTGAAATTGTCCTTCTTTTCGGGGATTGTCTTGTCTATTCCATTTATTCTGGTTTTTATATGGCAGTTTGTATCCCCCGCATTACACAAGGGAGAAACTAAACTTTGCTTTATTTTTGTTTCTTCCGGAACATTTTTCTTCCTTTTGGAAATTGTTTTTGGCTATATGATTATATTGAACCCCTTACCTATTCTAGTGACTTTTGGTACGAAGGGTATTAAAAACATTTGGAGGCTAAAACTTACTTAGACTTCTTATTGCGTTTAATGCTTGGAATGGGAATTGTATTTTGAATTACCTATAATATTATTTTTACTTGTACAAACTGGGATTGTTTCTGTTGATACAATGATAAAGATTCGACCATACGCAATAATAGGAACTTTTATTCTTGTTTTATATTCCTTTTTAAGAAGCGTTAAGAATGGACTAAAATCCATCTAGATTATTTTTATGCCATTGCCAAGCGGATTCGATAATTTGTCCTAATTTATTAAATCTAGGTTTCCAATGCAACTCTTTTTCTATTTTTTCTGAAATTGCAATAAGAGTTGCAGGATCTCCAGAACGACGATCGGTAACTTCTGCTGCAATTTTTTCTCCAGTAACTTCTTCTACAGTGTCAATAACCTCTTTTACAGAAAAGCCTGTTCCATTTCCAAGATTATAGGTAGCACTTTCTCCTCCATTTCGAAGCTTTTCAACAGCAAGAATATGTGCATCCGCTAGGTCTGTAACATGAATATAATCGCGAATACATGTCCCGTCTCTAGTTTCATAATCATTTCCGAATATATATATTTTTTCACGTTTTTTCAAAGGAACCTGAAGAATAAGGGGAATGAGATGTGTTTCCGGTGAATGATCTTCGCCTATTTTGGCTGAACTATGTGCGCCTGCAGCATTAAAATATCTTAAGACAACATATTTCATACCGTAGGCATTATCGCTCCATTTAAGCATCTTTTCAACAGTCAACTTTGATTCTCCATACGGATTTGTTGGAAAAGTTTTATCTGTTTCACGTATTGGAATATTTTCAGGTTCTCCGTAGGTTGCTGCAGTAGAAGAAAACACAATATTTTTTACTCCATACTTCTCCATTGTTTCCAACAAACAAAGGGTTCCATATACATTATTATTAAAATATTTTAAAGGTTTTTCAACACTTTCGCCGACAAGAGAATCTGCGGCAAAATCAATCACAGCTTCTATATTGTTTTCGGAAAATACAGAATCCATAAAAGTTTCATCCCTTAAATCGCCTGTACAAAGTTTTATTCCATCTGGAACAGCCTCTTGGTGACCTTTAGAAAGATTATCAAGAACAATGACATCTTCACCTCGTTCAAGAAGCTCATATACTGTGTGACTTCCAATATAACCAGCTCCTCCACATACTAAAATAGACATAATTTTTCCTCTTTTTTTTTATTTAGACAGGATAACAGATTTTTTTATACTTAACCATGTCTATCCCAAAATGATTCTAATGCTAATAATTCTAGCAAAAAATCTCTTATTTAA
The DNA here is from genome assembly GCA_034660375.1 of Verrucomicrobiota bacterium. Classification (GTDB taxonomy): domain Bacteria; phylum Verrucomicrobiota; class Lentisphaeria; order UBA2565; family JAYEIY01; genus JAYEIY01. Next base: position 8,873 of record JAYEIY010000005.1, on the reverse strand, counting down.
ATTCTTTTATTTTTCAGGAAAATCTTCCAATGTAAAATTTCCGAATTTTCCCTGTCTATAGTCATTTATTAATTTTATTGCACTTTGTTGCAGATCGCAACTTCCTCCCAGAGAAATAAAACCGCCCCATTCAGCAATTTTTTCAAGGAGGTTTTCTGAATCTTCAGGAATAACAGACAATCTATACTGCTTAACTACTTTTTCCGAATTTTTAAGAATATATTGATGTAAAAATTCTGCAATTTTACGTGGTCCTATAAGTCGGTCTTTTATGGCTCCGGTAAGTGCCAATTGAAGTTCATGTTCTCTTGTTTCTATTTTTGGCCAAAGAATTCCAGGAGTATCGAGCAACTCAATTTCTTCACCAAGTTTAATCCACTGCTGTCCTTTTGTTACTCCGGGTCTTGCTCCAACAGCTGCTTTTTTACCTTTTGCCATAGTATTTACAAGTGTTGATTTTCCTACATTGGGGATTCCGGCGATCAGACATCGGACTTCTTTTCTAAATGAACGTTTTTTCCTGTGTTCTGCTGCTATTTTTTTTATAAGATCCGGCAACTTCTTAATATTTATTTTTTGCAGACAATCTATTTCCATAGCAGATAATTTCTCATTTCTAAAATACGTTATCCACTCCTTTGTCATCTGCCGTTCTGCAAGTCCGCACTTATTCAAAAGAATAATTCTCGGCTTCCCTCCCGTAATATCCTGAAGATCAGGATTTGCTGAAAGCATAGGAAGGCGTGCATCCCGCAACTCAACAATAACATCCAGAAGTTTCAACTTTTCAGCTATTTTTCTTCTCGCCTTAAGCATATGTCCCGGATACCAGCCTACTGCCTTGACTTTGTCAAATGATTCTCTTTCCATTTTTTCCATAATTCTCTTTTTATCTACTTTCAGTTTAAATATCAAGATTGGAAGTTACTTTACTCTCTTACCATACATTGCATACTTCATAAGGATATAATAGATGAAAAAGAAGAAAATAAAAGTAAATAATAAGTCATTTCTTTATTTGAATATTACTCAATTTCTGGGTGCTTTAAATGACAATTTTTTTAAGTGGCTTCTTATTTTCTTTCTTATAGAGCATCTTGGCATTGATAAGGAAAGTACCATCATTACTATGACTACCGCTGTTTTTGTTATTCCTTTTCTATTATTTTCTGATGTAGCAGGAGTTTTAGCCGATCGTATCAGCAAAGCACGGATTGTTAAACAAGTAAAACTGGCAGAGATCATAATTATGACAATTGGCTTTATGGGATTTCTTTTAAAATCAGAATATTTTCTTTATACAACTCTATTTTTAATGTCAACTCAAAGTGCAGTATTTGCTCCCGCAAAATATGGAATCATACCAGAGCTTGTAGATGAGAAAGCCCTCTCAAAAGCAAATAGTCTCCTAGCAATGATGACATTTTCCGCAATAATATTTGGAACTGCATGTGTTTCATTTCTCGTAAAAAGTATTGATGGAGGATTCGTCTATCTATCTATTATTTGTATAGTTGTCGCCTGTATAGGTTATGCAACTTCCCTTAAAATTGAAAATACACCGTCCGCCGGTTCCGACAAAAAGATTTCACCATGGTTTTTGCTTGAAATATGCAGGACACTTCGTATCACATCAAAAGATCGCTATTTACTTACAGCAGTTCTTGGTTTATCTTTTTTCTGGTTGATTGGTGCATTTTTGCAGATGCAACTTATTCCTTTCGGACGTGAAGTACTTGGTGTATCAAAGGAAACAAGTGGATTACTCTTCATGTTGGTATCTTTGGGGATTGCTATAGGCTCCCTCCTCGCAGGAATTCTTTCGGGAACCCTGATTGAGTTCGGTATTGTACCAATTGGAGCCACTGGGATTACATTTTGTATGCTTGGTCTTTATTTCACTCAATCCATTTTTGCAGTAGGGATATTGCTTTTTGGACTGGGGGCAAGTGCAGGATTTTTCACCTTACCTCTAAATGCCTTTATTCAGTGGAAGGCTCCAAAAAAGAAAAGGGGGGAAATCCTCGCACTTGTAAATTTTCTTAATTTTGTAGGTATTCTCTGTGCTGCCGGACTGATTTTTCTCTATGGAAATCTTTTTGATTGGTCAGCAAAATCTTCTCTAGCAATAGCTGGACTATTAACCGGACTGCTCTCTCTTATAGCTTTTGTTATGCTGCCTGATTTTATTATTCGCCTCGCAGTTCTTTGTACAACTAAACTAATGGGCAAAACAAATTCTAAAAATGCAAAAATTATCCCTTCCAATGGTTCCGCAATTATTTACTGTGAATGTAGCTCCCTCAAAGAAATCTTAAAAATAATTTCAACTCAACAACGAAGAATTCATTTTATATCAGAAAAAAAATTCTGTAACAGAGGAAATAAATGGTTATTTAAACTTATAAAAATAATGCTTTTCTCAAGCAAAACCTCATGTAAAATTCCAGAGGAAAATATGGTGAAAATAAGAAAACTTATCAATGCCGGATATATCGTAGGCATTGCATCAGAAAATACTTCTATAGCAAAATCAATACAATCCATCCTACATGAAGAAAAAATTATTCCCCCAGCCTTTAAAGCCCAAATAAAATCAAAAAAAGTTATTTTTTACAATTCTTGATAGTTCTTGCAATACTTGGGCCAAATCTATTTGATTATTATGATAGCATTTCTCAAGCGATTCATGCAATTTTATTTCATCACGAATTATTTCGGATTTTCCCCATTTATTTTTAATTATAATACCCATACCATTTAATATCATTTTTCCATTTGTAATTTTATCAAATAACTGAATTTTATCTTACGTGCAAATTGTATATAAAATACAATCCTGCCTGCGAATAATCGTATCCTTTTTATCGGATTGACCTACGATGATGAATATTTTGGTTGTCTCTACTCATATTTTCTATAAAATTATTTATGCTGTTGTTTTTGGCAGATATATAAAAAATTCAGTTCCCTTCTCTGAAGAACTTACATGAATCCATCCTTTGTGATTTGCAATCGAACCGTAAGCCATAGCTAGCCCCATACCAGTTCCCTTTCCAAAATCCTTGGTAGTAAAAAATGGATCGAATATTTTTTCCATAATTTCATCGGAAATTCCGGGACCATTATCTTTAATTCTTATGCAGACATAATCCTGTGGAGATGTTTTTTTATCAATCTTTTGATCGGATCCCTGCAAAAAATCTTCTGCCGGTTCAGCTCTTAAAATAATTTTTGCATCCTCTTTCTGTTCCAAAGCATCTCTTGCATTTATCAAAATATTTAAAAGAACTTGTTCAAGTTGTGCATCATCTGCTTTTATCTGCATAGCATCGGGATGCACTACGAGTTTAAAAGTTATTTTATCCGTTGTTAGTGGAGAAAAAAGTTTCTTTACCTTTTGGAGCAGATTTTTTAAATCATACAATTGTGGGTTAAATTTTCCTTTTCTGGCAAAGCCCAAAAGTTGATTTGTTAAATCGGAGACCCGATGTGCAGAAATACCTATATTCTTTAAGCGCTCTTTATTCTCAGGAGTAGTTTTTATTTTTTGCTGCAATACATCTACATTCGCTTGAATCGAGTGAAGTACATTATTAAAATCATGAGCAATCCCACCCGCAAGCTGACCAACTGCCTCCATCTTCTGCGCATGAATCAACTGCTCTCGCAATCTTTCCCTTTCCTGCTGCATTTTGACTCGCTCAGAAATATCCCTGCAAACAATAACTAAAACCTCCTGATCATGAACAGTTACCGGAGAAATATTAACATAAAAAAGAAGCTTCTCGCCTTTTGCTATCTCTACACACCACTCAGTTTGAAAAAACTTATCTGAACTCTCTCCACCATAAACCATATTCCATACAATAGACCACTCTATAGCACTATTATTACCATTTTTCATAAAATCAGGAATTTTCAAAGTTTGCATTTTATCAATACTAAAACCAAACGACTTTACCGCAGCCGGATTGGTATTAAGAATCAAACCATTTTTATCAACAAGGAAAATCAGATCATTGCTATTTTCAACAAGCATTCTATAACGTCCTTCCCATTCACTGATATTTTGCTGCAAACTTCTTGCCCTACTAAAACTACCAAATAAATGTGAAATAATCTCAAAGATGCTCCTATCATCTTTTACACGTTTAAAATGACCAGAAGCCCTAAGATAAACCCAAAGAAAAAGGCTTAACCATAACATGGAAATACCTCTTACTATAAACGAGCCCCTCAGATCCCACCACCAATTAATATCAAGAGGATTCATGATCAAAGCAAAAACAAAAGAATCAACGACCTGTGTAAAAACAAGTGTTCCAAGCAAAGAGATAAAAAGAGAAAAATTTCTGTTCCTGAAAAGCTGATACATTACCGGAAGAACAAGCATATCCAGTAGCAAAGCAATAAATGTGGCAGTCATATATCTCCTGCTACTTAGAAACATTCTGCTCATAATTCCCCCAAGAACCGGATTTGATCCAACCGTATATCCCGGCCACAAACATTGTCTGGCTGTAATATTTGCTATGTATAGATAAGCAAGCATAGCAATCAGCATACCTATAATTATTCGCTGTGTTTCAACTACCCCATCCGCAATATAAATAAGAAGAAAACACACAAGAAAAGGACATATAATAAAACCTGTTCCTACATCAACATTCCATCCAATAAGACCTGTCGTCATCTTTAATTGACTCGCATTAATAATCTGCGAAAAAACAAAAAGCATCCCAAAAGAAAGATGAAATGCACCTGTCCCTATATATTTTCTTGCACTTCTGAGCATAAGCAAAAGAAGCGTGATGAAAGATATTTCAAGAAATGCTATCGCTAATGAAGGAAAATAAGTCATAGATTTGATTTGTTGATTTACTAATTTTGTAATTGATTAATTTAGAGAACAATTATCCATTTTTTTTATTGCAAAATCTCATATTCCAGTTAAGTTACTGGGATTGAATGAAAAATAAAACTATTTTATCAATAAATATTTTAATTAAATCTAAGGGAATAAATCTATGGTAACAGCAATTGTACTAATCAATGTTGAAAGAAAAGAGGTGAAGAAAGCAGTAGACAGTCTTATGGGAATGGAAGGAATAACTGAAGTATATCCTGTCGCAGGTGAATATGATATGGTTGCAATGATTAGAGTCAAAGACAACCATATTCTGTCAAAACTAATCACAGAAAAAATAACACACATGGAATCCATCCATCATACAAAAACACTATTTGCTCTGGGTGTCCATTCAAAGATAGATCTAGATAAAGCATACAATATTTAGACCATCCACAAAAAGGTTTTCAAAGAACTAAGAACCTTTTCATACAGGCTCTGTAGATTCAAAATCTTAGATTTTGAACTTTATTGAGATGAATATTGATTCGTTAATCACTATTTTTAGTGTTATTTACTCAAAAAATAACTGCAAATAGAAACAGACAGTGTACGAAAAAAAATTCGAGTGAACCAAAAAAGGTCTTTCGTGCATTGTCTATTTAATAAAAAAAAAGAGGAAAACATGGGAAAGCAACTCAGAGTAAGAACAAAAAGAGCTAGAAAAACAAGACAGATAAAAAACAAAAAAAGACGCGAAAGAGAAGAAAGAAAGAAATAATCCGTATTTTAGACTAATTATTAAATAATATAAACTATAAACTTTCATCCCTGCATTGCAGGAAAACAGGAGACATTAATGTCAGAAACTAAATATGTTTATTTTTTCGGAGGCGGAAAAGCAGAAGGAAACACGTCACAAAAAGAGTTACTCGGTGGAAAGGGAGCAAATCTAGCAGAGATGACCAGCATTGGACTGCCGGTTCCTCCAGGATTCACTGTTAGTACAGAAACATGTGCATATTTTTCAGAAAATAATAGAAAATATCCAGATACCTTAAAAGAGCAGGTAGCGGAAAATCTTAAAAAACTTGAAGACGTAATGGGTGCAAAACTCGGTGATCCTGAAAATCCTCTCCTTGTATCAGTCCGCTCCGGTGCTGCACAATCAATGCCTGGAATGATGGATACCGTTCTTAACCTGGGAATGAGCCCCGCCGCAGTCGAAGGAATTACTAAAAAAACTGGTAATGCCCGTTTTGCATGGGATAGCTACCGTCGCTTTATGCAAATGTTCGGTGATGTTGTCATGGGAGTTCCCCATCATGATTTCGAAGAAGCATTGCAAAGTGTAAAAGATCAAAAAAAAGTAGAAAATGATACCGATCTTGATGCCGATGATTTAAAACTTGTCGTTGATAAATATAACGAAGTATACAGAAATGCAACCGGCGAAGACTTCCCAGACGATCCGGAAGAACAACTCTTCAAATCAATGGCTGCTGTTTTTGGATCTTGGGACAACGATAGAGCTATAAAATACCGCCAGATGAATGATATACGTGGACTGCTAGGAACAGCTGTAAATATTCAAGCAATGGTTTACGGGAATATGGGAGAAACCTCAGGAACTGGTGTTGCATTCACAAGAGATCCTTCTACCGGAGAAAACAAATTCTACGGTGAATACCTTATGAACGCACAGGGAGAAGACGTGGTGGCAGGAATAAGAACTCCAAAACCAATTGATGCCCTCAAAAATGATAATGAAAAAGTCTATAATGAACTTGTCGAAATCAGACATATCTTGGAAGAACACTATAAAGATATGCAAGATCTGGAATTTACTATCCAGGAAGGCACACTCTATATGCTTCAGACAAGAACTGGAAAACGTACTGTATTCAGTTGGTTAAAATCTCAGGTTGATATGGTTAATGAAGGATTAATCACTAAAGAAGAAGCCGTAAGTAGAGTACCCGCCGGTGAATTTGGAAAACTCTTTGCTCCAATCCTCGATGCAGATGATATTGCTGCACAAAACCTTAGCCCGATAGCAACTGGACTCAATGCAAGCCCAGGTGGAGCATCTGGAAAAGCTGTTTTTACCGCCAATGAGGCAGAAGAAATGGCTGCAAAAGGTGAAAAAATCATTCTTGTCCGCATAGAAACAAGCCCTGAAGACATTGGTGGAATGGGTGTTGCAGAGGGAATTCTTACCGCTCGTGGTGGAATGACAAGTCACGCAGCCGTAGTTGCACGCGGAATGGGTTGCCCATGCGTATCAGGTGCAGGAGATATAAAAATTGACTATGCAAATAAATCCATGTCTGTCGGCGATACAGTAATAAAACAGGGTGATACTATTTCCATTGATGGTTTTCTAGGGAATGTATATGAAACTGCAATAAAAGTAAAACCATCTGAAATTGTCCAGGTACTTAATGGCGAAATGAAAGCAGATGAATCAGAACTGTATCAGAACTATTCCTATTTTATGGAATATGTTGATGAATTAAGAGTTCTAGGCATACGTACAAATGCAGATACACCAGAAGACACAACAATGGCTGTAAAATTCGGTGCTGAAGGAATAGGACTATGCCGTACAGAACACATGTTCTTTGAAGGCGAAAAAATTGTCGCTATGCGCGAAATGATTCTTGCAGAAACCCTCGAAGAAAGAAAAAAAGCTCTAGCTAAACTCCTGCCAATGCAGAAAAAAGATTTTGAAGGCATCTATAAAGCCCTCAATGGTCTTCCAGCAACAATACGTCTGCTCGACCCCCCCTTGCACGAATTCCTTCCTCACGATGAAAAAGGACAACAGGAAGTAGCAGACCAACTGGGAGTGAAAGCTTCTGATATTAAAGACGCAGTCGAAGATCTACATGAATTCAACCCAATGCTCGGTTTCCGCGGATGCCGTCTGGCAGTTGTCTACCCTGAGATTCTCAGAATGCAGATAAGAGCAATTATGGAATCTGCAATTGAAGTAAGCGAACAGGGAATAGAAGTACATCCCGAGATAATGATTCCACTTATAGGAAATGTGAAAGAACTCGATTTCTGTAAAAAACATGCACTTGAAGTTATCAAGGATGTATTTGCAGAAACAGGAAAAGAGATTGACTATAAAATAGGAACAATGATTGAAATTCCAAGAGCTGCTTTGACAGCTGATGAAGTTGCGGAGTCCGCAGAATTCTTCAGTTTCGGAACAAATGATCTCACTCAGATGACATGTGGATTCAGTCGTGATGATTCAGCAAAGTTCCTTACCCCTTATGTAAATGATATAGACAAAGCATTTTATGAATACGATCCATTTGAAGTTCTGGATCAGACAGGAGTGGGAAAACTGGTAAAAATGGCTGTGGATCTGGGTAAACAGACCAGACCTGACATAAAACTAGGAATATGCGGAGAACATGGCGGAGAACCGAAGACAGTTGAATTCTGCCACAAACTAGGGTTAACCTACGTTAGTTGCAGTCCATACCGTGTGCCAATCGCTAGACTTGCTGCCGCTCAGGCCACAATAAAATAAGGATAAAGATGTTATTTAAAAAGCCTGGAGATTTTTTATCTCGAGGCTTTTTTTTTGGCATCTTCACTGCAGATTCTTAGAAGAAACTATAAAATTAAGACATCAGCAGGAGTGAAAGATCAAGAACGGTCTCCTTGAGATGATTGATGTCGGAATAAGACGACCCAAAATCAGTTTGGGTGTTGCGATGCTTCATAGAAAAGAAGAGCAAAGTTACTATTAATTATTTTACCATTTAAAAGAACTCAAGAGTAACGAGTTCTTCCCCCCGTTATAGATTAAATTCCTTATCAATTAATTTACTCAACTCAATAGATAAATCTACCAATTCCAGATAAATTTCCTTGAATTTCTTATAGTTTTCCGTTTCTTGCTTAACATCTTGATATCTTTTGTCACTTACATATCTTGTCCCACCTTTTCCTCTGTGGGTATAACTCAATTGCCAGTAGCTTTTCCCCCATTTTCTAG
>JAYEIY010000004.1:0-4094 GCA_034660375.1 Verrucomicrobiota bacterium | reverse complement strand
TTACTTTCTGTGGATTTTCATATTTGATAATTTTCTTTATTATATCATCAATTATTTCTTGACTTATGATTCCTTCATCATCTAAAAAGATAACAATTACTTTGCATTATTATATGGAGGCTTTTCTCCATCTTTGAAAGTTAATTTTCCAGCAATGTATCTTGCTTTTAATGTTATCATAAATTTACTCCATAATTCTAACTTTAATGGTTTGTGATAAAGGATTTTCTTTTGATGCGATATGTATCATTTTTTCAAAATAAGAGAATAAAGGACCGTAAGTTTCCATTATAATTTTGCCTTCTAAAAAGAATGCAATTAATTCCATATTAATATTGTTATTTAATATCTCTTGAGAATAATATGGTAGTAATTGAAATCCATAATATTCTTTATCATCTGCAACTTCTATAATTTCTTTGAAATTTTTATCCTCTAATTTAATTACTATATTGTTAAGTTCATAAGCACCTGGTTGATAAAAAGGGAATTGTTGTTTTATTAATGATATAATATTTTCTTCTAATATTTTAGGTTTTATTTTAAAAGATACATACTTTTTGTCACCATCATTTTTTATCTTTTTATCATATAAATCAAGAGGGAATTCTTCATTTAACTCTTTATTGAAAGCTTCTTGATACTCTTCTTCTGTTCCCATAAATCTATAATCTTTTTTAGATTCATAATACCCAAAACTTGTACATATTCCTACACTTAAATGTTGTCCCATTTTAATCTCCTTATTTTATTATCTTAAATTATAATACCATAAATATTGAAAAATACAATTTTTTATTACATTATTTCATTCTTAGTTACTCACTGATTTAATCCAACCATAACCATGCGATATTTTGCCTCCAATAGCGATATTTTCAGGTAGTTTCATATTTGTAATGATCTTACCGGTAAAACCCTGTAACTTCAAATCTTTATATTTACAAATTGGTTGTTTCTTTTCTTCAAACATAACATAAACTCTATCTTTTAATTCTATATTTAAGCCTCGTGCAGCCATCAAAATATTTCCTATCATAATTCTATTAAGTTCATTTTTTTGTTTATTCCGAGATAATTTTTTATATTTTTTGTATTTTTCTTGGTTTAAAGGTATCCAGGGCGAGCGAAAGAAATACTCATTGAGTTTATCATTAATACAAAACTCGCAATTACGAAGTTCACAGGATATATTGGGATTTTGCATTTCCCTCTTGCCAAGTTTTATTTTTATATCAGAGAGAAATAATTGAGTTAAACTATCAACTGCACCCGCAAACCCTACAATTAAGCCATCTCCCATTTTTTTGCTTTTATCATTTCCTTTGGGATTATCCCAGCGATATTGTATTAACGGATAACGATAAATTTCTTTGCCATTCTTATCATGTTGATGAAACAGTGGATTATCCGGGAAAGCTCCGGCAATAGCTCCACGAAGTAGATGTGGTCCGACTGGAGACCTTGCGGAGTCCGCAGATTCATTCCATTTTAATCTAATGATGACCTGTTTTAACATCTTTTTCCTCTTTTTTATTATTAAGGTTTTAATTTATTCTGAGAAATATTTTTTTTGTATAGAATTCAAAATATCTTCATATATTTGGTTCACATCGCTATCCAAATCAATATTTACCCATTTTATCATCCATAATCTTACAAGTTCTCTATAATAATATCTTTAAACTTTATTTCAAGCAGAAAAGAGTTCTTTGAATGGTGTAAAAACAAAAAATCATACAGAATAAATTAATAATTCCCTCTTCATTCAGTCTTGTTCGCAAAACTCCCCAATAGAGATTGTTTTTTTCTAAAATAGTATTATAATTAGCTCCTTATTAACCCTTTCAAGTTTGGAGTTTATTTATGATATCTATAATAAATTATAATGCAGGAAATCTGACATCGGTCAAACGAGCATTGGATTACCTCGGCATAAAAAATAAAATAACAACGGATAAAAATGAAATAGAAAATGCCGAACGGATCATTTTTCCAGGAGTCGGACACGCAGCAACAGCATTAAAAATATTAAGAGAAAGAGGATTGGATTCAGCATTATTAACAGCTTTCAATAATGACATACCAATCATGGGGATTTGCCTGGGAACACAGATAATCCTTTCACATTCGGATGAGAGTAATACAGACTGTCTGAATATTATCTCAGGAAATTGCTCCCGCTTCAATTTACGGGACAAATCCTTGTCTATCCCCCACATGGGATGGAACGCAATCTCTATTACCAAAAAACATTATATTTTAAAAGATGTGAAAGACGCAGATGAGTTCTATTTTGTACATTCATTTTATCCCGTTCCCGAGGATAAAAACAATATATATGCAAGATGTGAATACGAGATTGAATTTGCTGCTGCTATTGGCAGGAAAAACCTCTTTGCGACCCAGTTTCATCCCGAAAAAAGTGGAGAAGCAGGGTTACAGATACTTAAGAACTTTTCAGAATGGGAGCCGGACAAATGTTAAGTAAAAGACTTATTTCATGCCTTGATGTACGTGACGGAAATCTGGCAAAAAGCATTAAGTTTGTTAACACTAAAGATATTGGAGACCCAGTTGCTAAGGCCAGAAAATATTACGAAGACGGTCTTGATGAATTGGTTTTCTATGATATTACTGCATCAAGTGATAAACGCGATATAATGATTGATGTAGTAAGTAAAGTAGCCTCACAGGTTTTTATCCCGTTTTCTGTCGGCGGGGGATTAAGAACAGTTGAAGACTGTAGTCGAGTACTACTTGCCGGTGCGGAAAAGGTAAATGTCAACTCTGCTGCAGTAAAAAATCCACAGCTTATTGCCGATGCATCCAAAGCTTTCGGAGTACAATGTGTCGTACTCTCTATGGATATCAAGGCTGTTCCTATTTCTGAAAAAATCCCTTCGGGATACGAAATTGTTATCAACGGCGGACGCACTCCTATGGGAATAGACGCAATCCAATGGGCAAAACAAGGAGAAGAACTCGGAGCCGGAGAGATAGTTATTAACTCAATAGATGCAGATGGAACCAAAACTGGTTACGAACTGAATCTTACCCGTAAAATTGTCGACACGGTAACAATCCCCATAATAGCCTCCGGCGGAGGAGGCAAACCTGAGCATCTTTATGATGTTCTGACTGAGGGAGGAGCAGATGCAGCACTGATAGCATCAATGCTACACTACGACGAATATACAATCAAAGAAGTAAAAGAATATCTCCATAAACGTGGTATAAAAATAAGAATGACCTGAGATGAATAAAAAAGCATATCTTAAAAAAAACATTCGTTAAGGAATAGAAAATGACTGATTACACAAAAACTTCAGAACTTAAAGCAGTACAGCCCATTCGAAAGCTAAAATGGGAAAAGTTCAATGAAACGGGTATCAAAATTCTTGATTTACAGCATGAACTCATTTATTTTAATGCGATTCAAATTCTGAATTCTTATGATAATGCTGATAAAAAAGAACTGGGAAATGCATTTCTTTCTTTGCAAAAATCTCTATTATCACATCTCTTTTTTGAGGAAAACATTATGCTTGAATACGAATACCCAGATTTCGAGAAACATAGAAAAATTCATAATATGTTCAGAGAAAAATTTAAAATATTAAAAGCTCAATATACCATAACAGCCCTTTCCAAAGAATTTTTAGAAGGATTGGATAATCTGATGCAGGTATTCATTCTTTATGAGATGCGAGAAGCAGATTTACAATTGGTAGTCTTCTTAAAAAAGACACAAACCTTTAATAAAAAGCTTGCACGTTTTCTAAAAAAAATCGTAGTTGATAATTAGAATCTTTACGGTATTTTAACTATAGCATAAATAAACAAGGATAGACCGATGATACCAGAGATAAAAAATATTATAATTCAGAATGTAAATCCTGAAATTGATGGAGGGGCATTTCCAATCAAACGTAAAAAAGGCGACTTTGTCGAGGTTTTTGCAGAAGTTTTCAGAGAAGGACACGACGTCATTGCTGCTCAGTTGCTTTACAGAAAAGAAGGAACTAAGAACTGGGAGATAAAAGAAATGACTTGCATTAACCCCGGACTTGATCAGTGGAAAGGAGTATTTA
>JAYEIY010000003.1:0-4102 GCA_034660375.1 Verrucomicrobiota bacterium | reverse complement strand
CTATTTTCTACTGTTTTTGAGTATGTTATCTGATTTTTTAAGCTAGACAAATTATTGGAAATATGATAATCAAGAGACCATTGTTTTTTTGATGGTGTAATAATGGTGATTGTTTCTTTTTCGGCTGGAATGGATGATGTAAATGGGGTTTCCATATAAAAAGTGTCAAATTCTCTTGGTTTGATGCGTCTTTCTTTGGATTTTATATCAATAATGCTGCCTATATCGGTCCCCTGCATCGAAAATCTTATTCTAGTTACAGAATTATATCTTGGAGAGGAAGAATAGATTTTTTCTCTTGTCATAGAATTGTCCTGCAGATGAAGAACCTTTCCATTTGGTGCTATGCTCCAGGCATGTATTATTTCAGCCTTTTCGTAATCGTGAAAATAATTTAGTGTTCTTATTGCTCGTCTCCGTCCCCTTTCTTTGAGAATTAGAATTGTTTTTTGTTTTTGTATTGTCCAAATTTGTGGTGATGTCAGAGTCACAATAGTATTATTTCGTAAAATAATGCTTCCCGAATCGGGATAATCTTTTGTAGTTGGAAGTCCTTTTTTGATCCTGTTACGCAGCCATTTGTCAGGAAGTTTATCAATGGTTTCTGCAGTGCCACCTTCTCTCATCTTTTGGAATTTAAGACGAATTACATTGCTAAGTTCTTCCGTTATTTCTTTGTTGTCCGTAGAGAACGTAAGAATATTCTTCTCAATAGAAATAAGTTTTCCATTAATTTCTTTTCCGTCTTTAAGAACGAGCATGTCGGCTTTAACAGATATAACTACAAATACTAATAAATAAAATAAGCGCTTCATTTTTTCCTTTTTTTTTTGAGGTTACGTAAAATTCATTGATAATCAATATAAACATTCTATATTTTTAAGCAAGGCGTACTTTTTCTGTTTTGGGGAATTTGTTTTTAAGGAAATTATAGAATGAATATATATGAAAAACAATTTGATGTAATTGTAGTTGGGGCAGGGCATGCTGGATGTGAGGCGGCATTGATAGCTGCACGAATGGGTGCAGAAACTTTATTTTTGACAATAAATGTTGATAATATTGCCCAGATGTCATGTAATCCGGCTATAGGAGGGATTGCAAAAGGACAGGTTGTAAGAGAGATTGATGCTCTAGGTGGTGAAATGGCAAAAAATACGGATGCCGCAGGGATTCAATTCAGAATGCTTAATAAGAAAAAGGGACCTGCTGTATGGTCGCCACGGGCACAGTGTGATAAAGTTCTCTATCAGCAGCGCATGAAGCAGGTAATAGAAAAGCAGAAAAATCTTTTTGTACATCAGGCGGAGGTTACGAAGATAGAGATAGATTCAACAAGTGGGCTTGTTATTGGTGTAAGGACGTGTTTTGATGATTTTTTTTATGGAAAATCAATAGTTCTTTGTCCAGGCACATTTCTGCGAGGACTGCTTCATTACGGTTCCAAAAAGGTTGAAGCCGGTCGTGCGGGATCTTTCCCGGCGAATGAATTGTCTATTTCATTGAAAAATGATTTAAAACTTGAAATGGGTAGATTAAAAACTGGGACTCCTGCCAGGATTTTGGCGGATTCAATAGATTTTTCTCAACTCACGAAACAGGATGGCGAAGATAGTCCATTTTTCTCATTTTATCCGGCAATAAATGATTTTGATACGATAACTCCCGATCCTATGCCCCAGTTACCTTGCTATATGGGCTGGACAACTGTTGAAACTGGGAAAATAATTAGGGATAATCTTGATCGTTCACCTCTTTTTTCAGGAACAATAGAGGGTATTGGTACGAGGTATTGCCCGTCTATAGAAGATAAGATAGTAAAATTTCCACATCATGAAACACACCATGTATTTCTTGAGCCGGAAGGAGCTTACACGGATGAATATTATTTGAATGGAGTTTCGACCAGTCTGCCCGTGGATGTCCAGTGGAAAATTATTCATTCTATCCCCGGATTTGAGAATGCACTTCTTTCAAGATATGCGTATGCAATAGAATATGATTTTGTGTTTCCGCATCAGCTTAATAGCACGCTTGCTTTAAAAAAATATCCTAACCTTTTTCTTGCAGGACAAATTAATGGAACCAGTGGCTATGAAGAGGCCGCAGGGCAGGGACTTGTTGCAGGAATAAATGCTGTCTTGAAAGTTAAGGGCGAATCTCCATTTACACTCGGGCGTGAGCAGGCATACATAGGGGTTATGATTGATGATTTAATAACAAAAGATATTATTGAGCCTTATCGTCTTTTTACAAGCAGAGCAGAATACCGACTGTCTTTACGTCAGGATAATGCAGATAGACGTCTTTTGCCACTTGCAGCTGAACTGGGCTTGATTAGTGATGAAATCCTGAAAAAACACTTGGAATATGAAAAAAGTTTTGAAGAAGAAAAGACTAGACTGAAGGCATTAAGAGATGGAAATACTTCGTATTGGAAACGCTTGGCAGACAAAAATGCAGATTACTATGCTTTCCCCGAAGCAGACAAGAATCTTTCCCCACGTGTTGCCGAACAATTGACAATCGAAGCAAAATATGAAGGATATCTGAAACGTGAAAAAGAACAGGTAGCCAAACTTCAGCAGTTAAAAAAATGGAGAATCCCTGAAGATTTTGATTATTCGGTAGTAAATGGATTAAAAAAAGAGGCTCGAACCAAACTGGAAAAAATAAAACCCGAAAACCTTGCTCAAGCACAAAAAATAGATGGTGTTACCCCCGCAGAATTGGCATTGTTGCAAGTGCATTTGAAAAGAGGGTGGGGGACATCTTCGTAGTGTTGCCTTTAGTTTCGAGTATGGAACTTTAGTGACCACAAATAAAAAAATGTAGACATCTGGTATTAAAGGTCTCAAAACAAACACCGGTTGAAGGCGGTACTACAAACACCGTCTAAAGGCGGTACTACAAACGATGGGAAAATACGTTTATAGAATTAAATTAACTTTATAAAATGAAAAATATTAATCTTTACACAATATATATATTCTCAATTTTTTGCTTTTGCGATATCTTTTGCGAGACGCTTGAAAAGGAAACCAAAAAGATTATTGGACCTGAAGTACATATTGCACAACTGATACAGGGCAGGGCGATTTCTAGACATTATCCCTATGCTTTACCCACTTTGCTTAAATACATAAAAAAAGAAACCACATTGAATGTTAATCAGGAAGTCAAACTTTTGACTTCATTTGAAGATCGCAGAATGTTTCAGTTCCCATTTATTTATGTAAATTATGCAGACAGAAAAGACTGGCATTTTACGGAGAAGGAAAAAACTAATTTAAGAAGTTATTTAGAGAGAGGTGGGTTTATCTATATTGATGCAGGGATAAATGCGGATTTTTTGTCAGAAAAGGGGGCTGGTCAACATCATAGTTATGCTGAATGGCGGGCTGCACCGGATTTGGCAGAGGCTTTTAAAGAACTTTTTCCTGAAAAAGATTTTGTTTCCTTACCTCGTTCTCATCCTCTTTTTTCTGTTTTTTACAGTGGCTTGCCAGATACAGAAATTTTGCCGGATACGGTTCGGGAATTTGTAAAAAAGGAGAAGTGGCCGGGAGGGACATATTCGGCTGTTTCTTTAAAGTTTGATGGAAGGATAGGCGTTTTAGCAACGCCGATAATTGCAATGGGATGGGGAAAAAATAATCTTGGACAATGGCAGACAACCATACGTTTCAGAATTCGTGAGAATACTGATGGACTCTCAGAGTATCTGAAAACTGCTGCTTACAGCGGGGCAAGGTTTGAAGTAATGAGAGAAGAAGGAACAAAAGATATCGTTTTCTGTCAGAAACGGGCTCTTCCTGCATGGGTTAATGAGCCAGACGGAGAATGGAGAGTCTTCAGATACTATCAAAGCACTGAAATTAGTGATTATGCACACGTTTTTTATACAAGATTAGGTGCTAATATTTTGATCTATGCAATGACGCATTAGTATTGGAAGGATTGGAAGGATTGGGAAGATTGAAAAGATTGGAAGATTTTCTTAATATCATAAAATCACACAATCATAAAATCACACAATCATAAAATCATAAAATCATAAAATCATAAAATCATAAAATCACACAATCATAAAATCACAAAA
>JAYEIY010000002.1:0-18458 GCA_034660375.1 Verrucomicrobiota bacterium | reverse complement strand
TAGAAGCAGAAGCAAAAAGAAATGGTTTTGATTCTGTAGAGGCATATCAAAAGCATAAAGAAGAAGAGAGAAGAAAAAAACAAGAAGAAAAAAAACAAAAGTTTGCACAGCAAAAAGCTGAAGAAGTTGTTGAGCTTTCCATGCGGAAAGATCTGGTTTAAGGATATGGTTTGGAGGGAAGACATCTGGAAGCATTGGGTTTCCGACCCAGTAAAGTAATTGTGCATCAAGTTTTTTCATTTTCCTGCATAGTTGTGTAAGGTTCTGTGTCGCAATCTCCAAGTCAATCTTTGGGGAGAATACTTTATTTTGTCCTCTTGTTTTAAGGATTGCGTCTGCGTGGGCGAAAGAAAAGATAATTAAGTGTGGTTTATATGGCAGAACATCTCTTTGAAAGCGAATTGTGGCGTGCCTACTATTTGTTTGTTGTATAGAGGTATTAATAACAACTGTTTTTTTCATTGAATATTTCTCAACAAGTATTTTTTGCAGCAGATATGGCCAGCTTTTTTCTTTTATTTCGTTGGAAAAACTAAGGTCATCGCCAAATACAAGTATGCGTATTTTTGATGTTTCTATTTCTTTTAGTTTGTGATGATCTATGTGAGAAGGCATATCGTTTGTCATTCTATTTTTTGTCCATGGACCTGTTTTGGGGATTTTTGTTAAAGTAACATGTCCTAGTATAGGAGAATTATTCTTTTCCCTATTGGATTTTACTGCTTTTGTAACACATTTTGAGCAGTATTCAGGTGTGGAAAAGTTTCCCAGCATTTCCATAAGCTGTTCGTATGGAGAGATCGTAATTGTTTTTCCGCAGGTTACACAAACTTTTTCTTCTAATTTTGTATCTGCTAAAAATTCGCTACACATATCACATGATCTGGCAGGTGGAGATTTGTCTCCTTTTGCGAGAGATTTCAATTGTTCTTTGGGTGACCAGAGCCAGGTATTGTCGCATCCTTTGTGCATGCATTTCACTTCTATCTCTTTTAATGAGCTTAGGTCTTTTTCGCATTTTGGACATAATCTTGGTTTTGGTTTATCAGTAAATCCTGTTAATGCGTCATGGAGTTGTAATTGTGTTGTATAGAACCACTTGTTTTTGCATCCGGGAGTTTTGCATTGAACTGGGTGTGGTTTTACTTGTTTCATTATTGTCTGACATCTTTTACACATTCGTTTTGGCAATGATTTATTCCCGGAAAGTTTGTGTGACAACTGTGCATATGGACTGAATGTCCATGTATTTTTACATTCATTAATTTTACATGGTATTTCTTTTTGTTTCAGGTTTTTGAGTTCTCTAAAGCAATCTTTACACATTTTAGGGTTAATTTTATCTATTTGTTTCCCAGCAATTATGTCTTCTAATTGTCTATATTGAGTATAGTCCCAAGTTTTAGTGCAGCCTATGTTTTTACATTCAATCTTTTTATTACGGAGTGTCTTTAACTTTGCAAAGCAACTGTTACACATTTTTGATGGAGGTTTGTTCCCATTTGCGGTTAGTTGAGCCTGTTTTGTCCATGTCCATGTTTTTTCACAACCTTTTATACGGCAATTTATTTGTATATCGCTTATTTCATCAAGTTTTTCTGAACAGTCTTTGCAGAATTTCATAGGAGGTTTTGAGTGTTTGCGTAATTCAGCTTCCAACTGTTCCATTTTTGTCCATGTCCATTGATTCTTGCAATCGTTAGAGCGACATTTAATCTGACGGTCTTTTAATTTTCCTAATTTTTTAAGACAGCGTTCGCAAATAAAATCATCGGGAACGTTTATCTTTTTATGTGCTAAAGAATTAAGAGTTTTATCCTCATATTTTGTCCAGGTGTTTTTGCAGCCATTAATTTTACATTTTATTTCTTTTGCAGAAAAAATATTATCAAGACTGCCTATAGAACCAAATGAATTACTCAAGTTTTCCCTCCTTTATTCCTTTTTTTACAAAGAAAATCATTATTAAAGCCCCCGCAACAGCAAAGAAACATGAAAAAAGAATCATATTTGTATTTGCCGGCAGAACATTTATGTTCGTATGTACTTGTTTGTGAATTAAAAAAGTAATAATTCCATTTTCTTTTACATAAACATCCAGGATCTCAATTTGTTTGAATGGCCATAAAGCATATAGAGAGCCGAAAATTAATCCTCCTAGAAATGACATTGTAGAATTATAGAATCTGGAAAGGAAATAATTAATGATACGTGCAAAAATAAGTATCCCGAAAATCATTCCGACAGAAAAAGCTGATAGGAATAAAATGTCGTCCACAGACAGTTGTCTCAGGTGTGAGATTGCATTTATTACAGCATAGTATTGTCCAAGAAGAATTAGTACTAATGACCCGCTTATCCCCGGAAGTATCATTGCGGAGATCGCAATTGCTCCAGAACAAAAAATGGTGATATAATCTGATGTACTATATTTGTATGTATAGGCAAAATATTTTTTAGATTCAGTATTTTCAGATAGATTTAAAGCAGAAGATGTTGTTTCATTTGACACATTTTGTTGTTGCTGCTGTTGTTTATAGAACTGGGATTTCTTTTTTATCTTGTTAGCTGGATTAACATTTGCGGAGACCGCAATGGTAAGAACTATGCCTACTATGAAAGGGAGTAAGAGTAATATTTTCTTTTTTCTTAGCAACTTGTACGGAACAATCAGGGAAATAATTATTAATCCTGAAAAGAAAGCATAGGTATATTCATAATGATTTTTCAGGAGAAATTTCATAAGTGAAGAGAGTATTAGAATGGAAAAGATTGCTCCCACGCCTATTCTTGCAAGAAAATATATATCCAGTTCACGAAGGTGAATTAGTAGATTATCAATAGAGTTAGTTTTTCTTTTTAAAATATTTCTTCCAAGAGAAAGTATTTTCAGGATATTTTTTTTATTTATAGATGTAAGGATTTTTAATAATCTTTCATAAATTCCGAGAATCAAAGCGAATGTCCCTCCCGAAACTCCTGGGATAATATTGGCTATTCCCAAAATAAACCCATATATTAAGTCTTTTATTAAATAAATCATTTTTTATCTTCCTTTTTTTTCCTGAATTTATTTTCTTCTCCCTTTAAGAGTCTTTTTATATTAGTTTTGTGGCGAATAATTATGATTAAGGAAAGAAAACATATTAATACAATATTGGGGACAGGATAATTGCCTTTGGCAGACAATTTCATAGTAATAGTCAAAACTGGGCATATTACTGCTGCACAGATACTTCCTAAAGAGACATAACCGGAAATTTTGAATATTATTATCCAGCATAAAAAAGCAATGAGAACTGGAAGTGGAGCAAGAGCCGTAAGAGTTCCCGCACTCGTAGCTACTCCTTTTCCTCCCTTAAACTTTAAAAAACACGTAAAAATATGACCAATAACACATCCCAAAGTTATTACAACAGATGCAAAAGGATAGTCAGTTAGAAGATATTTTGAAGCAAGAAATACCGGAAAAAAGCCTTTTAGAAAATCCAAGAGGAAGCAGCAGACACCAATCGGTTTGCCCAATACCCGCAGAGCATTTGTGGCTCCAATATTGCCACTGCCGTGTTTACGAATATCAATTCCTTTCATTTTTCCTGCAAGGAATGCGAAGGGAATACTTCCCAAAAGATAAGATGCTAAAAAGAGGAAAAAATATATTAGATACAAATTAGACATTATACATCTCTTTATAGTAAGTTTTATATTCTCCGGATATAATTTTACTTATCCAGTCAGGATGAGTTAGATACCAGTCTATTGTTTTCTCAAGTCCCTCTTGAAAAATAACAGATGGACTCCAGTCAAGGTCATGCATTGTCTTTGTTGCATCAATTGCATATCTTCTGTCATGACCGGGTCTGTCTTTTACAAAGGAGATTAAACTCTGCGGTTTATCCAGACATTCCAGTAAGGCTATAATAACCTCAAGGTTTGTTTTTTCGTTACAGCCTCCAATATTGTAGATTTCTCCGGTTTTACCTCTGCAAAATGCTGCCCAGATTGCTGTACAGTGGTCATAGACATAGAGCCAATCGCGAATATGCAGTCCATCTCCGTAAACGGGAAGAGCTTTATCATTCAGAGCATTATTTATCATAAGCGGAAGCATTTTTTCAGGGAATTGATATGGACCATAGTTGTTTGAACAGCGGGTTGTTATTATATCTAAGGCATAAGTTTTGTAAAACGCTCTGCAAATTAAATCTGCGGATGCCTTACTAGCACTGTAAGGTGAATTTGGTTCAAGAGGTAAATCTTCTGTAAATTTACCGGTTTTACCTAAAGAACCATAGACTTCATCTGTAGAAACTTGTAAAAAACGTGTTATACCAGTTTTTTCAGCTTCATCAAGTAAGATAGATGTTCCCATTACGTTAGTCTCTATAAATATACCTGGATTTTTGATAGAACGATCAACATGACTTTCGGCCGCAAAGTTGATTATGCCATCAATCTCATAATTTTGCAATATTTCTTTGACAAGTTCTCTGTTGCAGATATTGCCATGAATAAAGTGATGATTTTTTTTATCCAAAAGCATGGAAATATTATCCAGATTGCCTGCGTAAGTGAGTGCATCAAGATTAATAACATTAATCTGTGGATATTCGTTTGCAAGCATGAGTACAAAATTGGAGCCGATAAAACCAGCTCCTCCTGTGACGAGAATATTTCTATATATTTTTCCCATTTTTTGTAGTCTCCATTGTTTTTAAATAATTCTGTAGTGATTTCTGCCATGGTATCTGGCAGGGACCTATTTCTGCAACTATTTTACTACAGTCAAATCTCGAATTAAGTGGGCGTTGTGCGGGAGAGTCAAAATCCGCTGTTTTTGCACGTGATATTTTTGTGTCAATATTCATCTTATCGAGAACAAAGCGTGCACAATCATATCGAGATGTATAACCTTTTGCTGCATAGTGAAAAAGTCCTTCTGAGCGTTTCTGCATTATTTTTAATATTGCTGATGCAACATCTTTTGTAGATGTTGGAGCCCCCCATTGATCATCAACAACAGTGACGCTCTTGGTTTGTTTGGCTCTGTGAATAATTTTTTCTATAAAATTAACGCCATTTTCTCCGTATGTCCATTGAACTCTGATTATGGCTGTTTTGCAGCCAGTAGCAAAAAGTTTTTGTTCTCCCTTTAATTTAGTTTTTCCATACGTATTTAGAGGGCTGGGATGATCTGTTTCTTTCAATGGTTTTTCTGCATTTTCTCCGAATACAAAATCTGTGCTTATATGGATTACATATTTTTCATATTCAGCTACAAATTTTCCCAGAATTCCTAGGGCTGTGGCATTAACTGCTTCGGCGGTATCAATGTGAGATTCTGCTTCGTCAACATTTGTATATGCCGCAGAATTAATAATGATATCATATTCGTCGACAATTTTTTCAAGATTTTGTTTGTCAAGAATATCAAATTCCGGAAGATCGTATGATGTACAAAAGAAATTGTGAGCATTAAGTAATCCCACAATCTCAGTGCCCAGCATTCCATCTCCTCCTATTATTGCAATCTTATCATTCATTTTTTATTTTCTACATTTTATTTTGGTTTATTTGATTTTTTTTTAGGAATTACTTTAGTCCTACCTTTGCCTTTTTCAATTGTATCAGAGATTATTTATATAAGAGAATCAGAATCTTTTCAGCCTCTGGGGTGGAAATTTTTGTGTGCATTAATCATTTGGTTTTGATTAATATGTGTATAAATCTGTGTGGTTGCTATATCACTGTGTCCGAGCATTTCCTGTATTACACGGAGGTCGGCACCATTATGCAGTAGATGTGTTGCAAATGAGTGGCGCATAGTGTGTGGAGATACATTTTTTCTTATTCCGGACATTTTTGCGGCTGATGTTATGATATCCCAGATTCGTTTTCTTGAGAGTTGTCGTCCACTTTTTGTAAGAAAAAGCCAGTTTTTTTTAAGTTGTCGTGAATTCAGTATTAATCTGGATTCTTTTAGATATTTATTGATTTGTCTTTCTGCTGATTCTCCATAAGGCACAATTCGTTCTTTGTTGCCTTTTCCGAAAAAACGCAAAATCCCTCTGTCCACAAGAATATCTTCTACTTTAAGATTTACCAGCTCGCTTACACGCAAACCACATGAATATAATAATTCCACGATTGTTCTATTTCTGACTGTCAATGGTTCATTGTCATTGTAAAAGTTCAGAAGTTTTTCTACTTCATCAATTGAGAGGAATTCCGGGAGAATTTTCCATAGTCTTGGTGAATCCATAACTCCCGTAATATCCTTATGTATAATCTTTTCGCGGGAAAGAAATCGGAAGAAGAGTTTTATTGATATTAAACGTCTGGCAATAGTGGTGGATTTATAAGCGGAATCAGTAATATAATCCAGGTAATCGTATATTAAATCAAGGGATACTGCATCTGGTGAGTCTATATTTTTTTCTTTGCAAAATTTGCAAAAATGTACTAAATCACTGGAATAGGATTCTAGGGTTGCTCTAGAAAGGCCTTTTTCAAGAGAGGCATTAGCCAGAAATTCTTCGATAAGCTGTCGCATAACTAGGTTTACTTGAAGTCGAGGCAATTTTTATTTTTTCAAGTGTTGTATTTTTGGGGTTAATGTAATATTCAGGACAGACGAATTTCTTTTTTTTCCGAAACCGAATAATTTACTGTAAAATTCCTGTTGTTTCTTATTTAAACCACCTATTTTGACTGATTGTCCGTCAAGAACTCTTAGGTGTGTTGTAAGTTCTTTAATTTGTACAATATTTTTTGTATTGCCTTCAATTGTTAGCTTAGGATATACTTCTATGTCTATATATTTACCTGTAATTTTTGGTTTGATCCAGAGGCTGACTCCTATATCCTGCCAGACAGTATTCATTTTCCAGTAGTGATGACGCCATCCATATTCAAAAAACCATTCTAGATGGGGAACTGTCTTTCCAACCCATATCCGTGCTTCACGATTTTCTATGGTAAGGAGTGATATTTTATTTAATGAAGAAGTATCTAATTTTGAATTAATGAGTCTTGCTTTAAGAGAACCTGAAGGGATAATTCCATTCTTTTTTGAAATTTTAAGTTTTATATCTTGTGGTTCAATTCCTAATTCTTGGTTAGATGTATTTATTGTTTCATTGAATGCGACATCGACAAATATGTTAACAGGAGCTATGTCAGTTTGGGTTATCATCTCTGCAATTTTTTCAATATTTTCAGAATAATCATAAACAACAAGCATTTGACGGGTATCTACATAATTAACTTTTCCTTCTGGCGATAGGAGGGGGGTTGCGAGTGCTATAGCATCATCATTAGATAATGATTTCAGTCTAAAAATTTTCATTTCTATTGCTATTCCGGCAAACAATTGTATTGCAATAAGGTTAATCAGTAAAATTAGTATATATTTTTTCATGAGTTATCCTATTTTTATTTCATCTATTTTTGCCAATGGAATTGAAATAGCAATTGTAGTACCTTGGCCTACTTCACTTTTTTCTACCCATATTTTTCCATCATGCTCTTCTATAATCTGTTTACAAATGGCTAAACCAAGTCCAATTCCTTGCTGACGAGCTTTTTCGCTTGGTTTTAGTTGTTTAAATTTTTCAAAGATAACATTTTTGTTTGTTCCCGGAATTCCCTTTCCTGTGTCGGTTACATGAACAATAATATACGCATCTTTTTCGAATGCAGTGCATTCTATATGCCCTTGACTAGTGAATTTGATAGCATTTGAGAATAGATTGACCATTACCTGTACCAGCCGCTCTCTGTTGCCAAGGATAGCAGGCAGTTCTTCAGGCATTTTATCTATGAATTTAAGTCCCTTTTTTTCAAAGAGAGAATAAGTACTGCTGACAGTCCAACTTACAACTTCTCCAATATCCATAGGTTCCAGAGATATTTCTATCTTTCCTGATTCCATCCTGGCAAGATCCAGAAGATTTTCGATAAGTTTTGCCATTCTGTCAGACTCGGAAATAACAATATCAATATGACCCAAAATCTGATTTATAGTATCAAGGACTTCACCTTCACTTATGTTAGATAAAACATCCTGTTTTATGGTTCTATGTATTATTTGAGCAAACCCGGTGATGGAGGAAAGGGGAGTGCGCAGATCGTGGGAAACCATAGATAAAAATTCACTTTTCATTTCATCAAGTTTCTGTAGATTTTTGTATGCTCCGAGCAGTTCATCTGTTCTTTTATTTATTGAATTTTCAAGATTTTTATTGAAATCTACGAGTTGATCGTTTGAATGTTCAAGTTCGTGAGCATATTCATCCTTTTCACGGACTACTTCACTTAGCGAAATTAACATTATATTAAATATTTCACAAAGATCTTCTATTTCTTTTGGACCAGATGTTGCGAGGCTGCTTACTTCACTGCTTAATCCTGAGATTTTAACTTCATTCATCTTTTGAATAAGATCGTATATAGGACCTGTTAGTGTATCTGCAAAAATTATAGATGCTATAATCATTATGAGCAAAAAAATTAAAGAAAAATATAATATTTTATTCTTCATGATATTGAGTGGTAAATCATTTTTCTCGTCGGGAACAGAGCAGATATACCATCCAAGCCGATGATTAAAGTTAACATAGATAGGCTTATTTTTTGAGAATATTTTTTCTTCTGAATACTTTTGAGGAAGAGGGTAGTTCGCTATACCTGCTCTTATACTATGAATCTTTATTATATACTCCTGAAGATTTTTGAGCTTGTCTGAGTCGGTAAAGATTTTAGTTAATATTCCATCTTTTCTGTGAAGAGACTTAAGATAGATGACATCAAGATTTTTTTTGAATATTATTATAGCATTTGCATCTTGATTGTTAAATTTTTCAAGCAGGACGTTGTATGTGTTGAGAATCTTTTTTTCTTCTTTTTTATTAATCTCAATATTTGATGAAATTGATGTATCTGACAAACAAACAAAATCCATACAGATATTGAAAAGCTTAATGGAATTTTGTTCATTGCCTGTCTTGTAATATTCAAAATGATCTTTGACTTCGGAATTAATTATATAATAAAAAACTCCAATGCTTGTAAGCAATATAGCAAAACATAACAAAAGGATTCTACTTTTTAATGAATGAAACATTTCTTATCTCTATTCTGAAAATAATCTAAAAATATGGTTTCTGACAAATTATATAATTATAATAATTCAAAAATATGCATTTTTCCAGTTTATTTGTTCAGAAAAGCTATTAATGTTTAAATCTTTGGTGAAAATTAAAATTAAAATAAAAAAAAGGATATAAGTTATGGATAAGAACTATTTACAAGAGCTTTTTTCAGAGAGGATAGGTGGAAAACTTTTTGGCAAAGATACAACAATATACAAATTTGAAAAGATTAAAAGAGCAAAAATGGCAGCTAAGAAGCAACATCCTGATATAGAACTTATTGATATGGGGGTCGGAGAACCGGACGAGATGGCATTTCCTCAAGTAATAAATGCATTGGCAGAAGAGGCCGCAAACTGGGAAAACAGAACGTATGCAGATAACGGAATTCCCGAATTTACAGATGCGGTTGTTCGATATATGAAAAATCTTTTTGAAGTAGAACTTGATGTAAACTCTGAGGTATGTCATTCCATAGGTTCAAAGTCAGCACTGCATCTTATTCCTGCATGTTTTATCAATCCGGGAGATATTACGATTATGACAG
Organism: Verrucomicrobiota bacterium; assembly: GCA_034660375.1. Taxonomy (GTDB): domain Bacteria; phylum Verrucomicrobiota; class Lentisphaeria; order UBA2565; family JAYEIY01; genus JAYEIY01. The sequence goes on along the minus strand of JAYEIY010000002.1, from coordinate 8,759 downwards.
TTCCCGGATATCCGGTTATGGGTACATGGACAAAATATTTTGAAGGAGAAGTCGTAAATATGCCACTTCTTCCGGAAAATGGATTTTTCCCGGATCTTGACAGTTTATCTGAGACACAAAAGAAAAAAGCAAAACTGCTTTATCTTAATTATCCCAATAATCCTACAGGTGCCTCTGCAAGCGAAGAACAATTTAAAAAAGCAATTAATTTTGCAAAAGAAAATAATATTTTAATAATTTCTGATGCTGCTTATGCCCCCCTAAATTTTTCCGGAGCTCCCTTGAGCATTCTTTCTGTACCAGGAGGAAAAGATGTTGCTATTGAATTGCATAGTATGTCAAAAGGATTTAATATGACAGGATGGAGATTAAGCTGGGTTTGCGGAAATTCTCTCGCCGTAAAAGCATTTGCCACCGTAAAGGATAATGCCGATAGTGGACAGTTTATGGCGATACAGAAGGCATCAGTGAAAGCTTTGGATGATTATGCAGTAATAACCCCGGAAATAAATAAAAAATATTCTCGTCGTCTCAAGAGACTAGCTGTAATCTTAAATAAAGCAGGTTTTTCTGCAAAAGAACCGGAAGGTTCCTTTTATATGTATGTTAAAATCCCGCGTTCTGTAAAAAATGGACCTTCCTTCGATTCTGCAGAAAAATTTAGTGAATGGTTGATAAAAGAACAGCTTATCAGTACAGTCCCATGGGACGACGCAGGAAATTATGTCAGATTCAGCGCAACTTTTGTTGCTGGAACTCTCGAAGAGGAAGAACGAGTCATGAATGAGGTAGATTCTCGGCTAAATAGTGTTGAACTAGAATTTTAATTTATCAATTAGTAAAAGAACGGAGGAAAAAGAATGAGTAAAACAGAAGAAAACTTGCAAGCTGCATTTGCAGGAGAATCTCAGGCTAGAAATAAGTACACATATTGGGCAAAAGTTGCACATAAGGAAGGTTATCACTATGTTGGTAAAATATTTGAAGAGACAGCAATGAATGAAATGCGTCATGCTAATGATGAATTCAAATTGCTGAACGGTATTGGTGATACTGCTTCAAACCTCAAAGCAGCTTATGAAGGCGAAGATTATGAAACAGTCGAGATGTATCCGACATTTGCCAAAGAAGCTGAAGAAGAGGGTAATATGCAAGCTGCCCGTTTATTCAAACAGATTGCGAAGGTTGAAGCTCATCATCGTGATCGCTACAAGAAATTACTTGATATGGTTGAAAATGGAACTGTATTTAAACGTGAAGAGCCGATACAATGGAAATGTGGCGTGTGCGGTTATATTGTAGAAGGAACTGAACCTCCCGATAAATGCCCATGTTGTCAGCATCCGAAGGAACATTACGAACCGGCAAATATGGATATTTGAAGCTAATAAACCTGATTATTTCAAAACAAACGTGTTAGTGCATATTCCTTTGAATATGCACTTCAATATCTAACAATGAGCCTATAATTCTTTTTTCCTATTTTTAGATAGAGTCTTCTATTGATTTTATCATTTTGGTAACCATGGGGTTTAGCATTGCAATCATTTTAGGAAGTTCTTTTAATTCTTTTTTGGTGATCTCTTCATCATCATTCAAACCTTCCAAAAGAAGTCCCACTTGTATCATGACATCTGCTAATGAAAAGATTTCATCCATTGGTAGATCGTCGGGCATTACAAAGTTGGCATCAAGCCTACGCATAAATCTTAAGTGTTCTTCTTTTATTGCAAATAATTCGTGTCTCACCTTACCCATTTTTGCGTCTCTGAAAAAGTTGTAATCAGCTTGTACTTGCTTAAATTTATCTGTTAACAAGTCTGAAAATTCCTTGTATTCTTCAGGAAAATATTTTTTGAGATTCTTTTCTCTTCCCCCGACGAACATTGCATCACGGATACTTTCGAGAGAATCACCTTTATGGAACAATTCATCTCTCATGTATGCTTCTATCTCTCCTTCGGTCAATTCCAAACCCATTGTTTTTACTAGATCTTCCAATTCAGTTAATTCATAAGGTTCTTCAACATGGTTGAGAAAATCATCCTCGACTCCAAAATCATCAGGCATATCTTCCATAGATAAATGTTCATAAATATCTTCATCTTTCGGCCATATAATCCCACATCCCATAAACTCTGTCAGTTCCAGTGAGTCTGCATCATCGAGAGCTGCTCCGATGTTGACATACGGATTTTTAATCATGAAGTTATCTTCGACAAAGAGAGCATTAGCCAGTTCTTTTTCTATTGTCATTTTCAATGGTGTTAAATACGAAGATATATGAGTAATCTCTATTTCAAAGCGTTTTTTCCATTCAGAAATTATGCCTACTTTTTCAAATAATCCTTTTGCCGGAAAATGTTCAATCTTAATTGTCTGGTTTGTATAGTCCTGCACAGTTCCAATCAAAATATCTCCTTTTTTAACTTTATTGTCTTTGTAAAACTCTTTCATATCATAAACAATAAATGTTGCATCCATCTGCAAATTGTCAGGATCTGGCATTTCCAGTTTTCCTCCCTCTTCTGGAATAATATAGGCCATTTGTTTAAAACCAAACAAAGCATAATAGGTTATTGCATCCTCAAAAGGCATTGTGATTTCAGTACGTGCAATCTTGTTGTCATTCCATAAGAGATCTGTTTTTATCGGAGGTTTATTTATTGCGCAAAAAGGAAGAAATCTATGTCCAGCAAACAGAATGCCTTTTTCTAACTCGAATTTTGTTGGCTTTATGCAAAACTGACTCCCAGTAAAGTAATTTTCTGGAGTAATATAGACATCTCCTTCTGCATTTTGTCTGTATAAAAGTTTATTCTCCTGGGTGTCTGTAACCAACGTGTCAATATAATATGCTATGTTAAACTCATCACTTTCTGAAAGTTTTTTCTTGTTAGCAACATAATTTATTGCATCCGCGGGAGTGAAGCTTTTCTTGCTTTTTTTAATAAATGATTTTATCTTTTTTCTTATATTTTTATCTACAATATTTTTGATGAGTATTCTCTTTCTTATATTAAATTATGACTCCATAGAAAATTTTATTTCCCAAAATGTAGCCTTTTGTTTATAAATGTCAAAATCCTATCTATAAAAAAATTAAAATGCATATATTTTAAAGATTTGAAAAAATAAAACATTTAAAATTCCAAGAGGATTATTTATGAAAATATTAGTCACCGGAGCCGCAGGTTTTATAGGCTATCATCTTTCCAAAAAGTTGCTGGAGCGTGGAGATTCTGTAATAGGTCTTGACAATATTAATGACTATTATGATACAGCATTGAAATATGGAAGACTCGCAGAATTGGGGATTTCTGAAGATTCAATAGAATATAATAAGGTTGTAGGAAGCTCATGTTTTGAAAAAATGCAGTTTATAAAACTAAACCTTGAAGATCTTGAAAATATAGAAAAACTTTTTGAAAATGAAGGTTTTGACAGAGTCTGTAATCTTGCTGCACAAGCTGGTGTTCGACACAGCTTAAAGGATCCTCATACATATATAAAAAGTAATGTTGCCGGATTCTGCAATATACTTGAAGTTTGCCGTCATAATAAGACAGAACATCTTGTTTATGCAAGCAGTTCGAGTGTATATGGACTAAATCAAAATATGCCATTTTCTCCGCACCACACTACGGATCACCCCGCCAGTATTTATGCCGCAACCAAAAAAAGCAATGAAATGATGGCTCATAGTTACAGTCATCTCTATAGATTGCCTACTACGGGATTACGCTTCTTTACTGTTTATGGTCCCTGGGGGCGTCCAGATATGGCCCTTTTCCTCTTTACCAAAGCCATTTTAGAAAATAAGCCTATAAAAATATTTAACCATGGCGATATGAAACGCGATTTTACTTATGTTGATGACATAGTAGAAGGGGTTGTAAGAATCATAGATTCTGTGCCTGTTGAAAATCCGAATTGGAATCCGCAAAATCCTGATACTGCCACATCAACGGCTCCATACAAAATCTACAACATTGGGAACAGCAGTCCTGTTCAACTCATGGAATTTGTGGAGGCAATAGAAAATTCCCTCGGCAGAAAGGCTGAAAAAAAATTGCTTCCATTGCAGCCTGGAGATATAAAAGCAACCTATGCTGATGTCTCAGATCTGATAGAGGATTTTAACTATAAACCTGACACATCTATAGAAGCCGGAGTAAAAAGATTTGTTGATTGGTACAAAAAATTCTATAATATACAGGAGAGTATATCCTCATGATTCTAATGATAGATAACTATGATTCATTTACTTACAATCTCGTGCAGTATCTCGGTGAACTGAAAAATATGCCGGAAGTCTATAGAAATGATAAAATAACCGTAGAGGATGCATTGAGATTGCGCCCTGAAAAATTAATCGTTTCTCCAGGACCCTGTACTCCCGATAAAGCCGGTATTTCAAAGGATATTATACGCACTTTTGCAGAAAAAGGGATACCTACGTTGGGAGTATGCTTGGGACATCAGGCATTTGCCGAAGAATTTGGTGCAACGGTTTCTCATGCTCCATACTTAATGCATGGCAAACTCTCGTCTATAGAACATGATGGAAAAGGTCTTTTTATGGATATCCCATCCCCATTTGAAGCCGTTCGTTATCATTCTCTTACCGTTTTGCCGGATTCTGTTCCTGATGAACTTGAAGTGTCTGCAAAAACTCCAGATGGTATAATAATGGGGTTTCGTCATAGAACATTACCCATATTTTCAGTCCAGTTTCATCCGGAATCCATCCTAAGTGAATATGGACACAAACTCCTTAGAAACTTTCTTGAAATTAAAAAATAATGGATAGAACAAGGTCAGTTTAGTTGCTCACTAGATTTGTTATACATAAACTCTAATTGATGATTTTTTTGAGTAAAGAAAGCAAAAGTGCTAAAAGAAAAATATAAACAATTGTTCTTATCCCCCTAATTTGACAGTATAAAAACAATAACTATACACAAACATTACCCACAAGCAGAAGAAACGAACCAGAATGACAAAGTTGCGACAATAAAAATAGAAAGCCATCGCACAAATTGCACACCTGCCCGTTCCAGGCGGGTTTGGTTTTTTGCCGACCTGTCTGCGTGTATCGCACACGCAGACACTTTTGCAAACGACCAACACAAAGATTTAAAAGCCGATTAGATAATGGCTAATCCACCTTTTAATTTAAAAGATTCGAGAGGCGAAAAAGAATTATTGGACGACCCAAGATGGAGCGGTTGCGATGTTCCTCCAAAAAGTAATGCTAATTATGGGTGAATTTTAAATATGGTTTCTAAACTTTCTGAAAATGGAGTTGCAGGATTTATCCTTGCCAATGGTGCATTATCTGGTGGCGGAGAAGAATACAAAATTCGTAGAAAACTAATTGAAAACAATTTGGTTGAAGCCATTATAATAATTCCAAGAAACACATTTGACACTACTGATATTAGTGTAACGCTTTGGATTATTAATAAAAACAAGAAGGAAAGAACAGTAAAGAATGCTGAATGCTTAATTATGAATGATGAATTAAAAGAAAAAAACAATTCAGAATTCAGCACTCATAACTCATCATTCAAACACTACCGTAACCGTAAAAAGAAATCTTGTTTATGGATTTAAGACCTTGGGGAAGCGAATACGAAAAGAAATATCTGCAACTTAGCGAACAAGATCTTGAAAAAGTGGCTTTGAATTACCATAACTGGCAACAGAAAACAATGGTTAATGATAAAGGATTAATGGTTAATGAGGACAACGACATTAATAATTCACAATTAATCATTAACAATTATAAGGATATTCCCGAGTTTTGTAAATCTGTAAAATTTGAAGACTTAGGAGCAAATGACTTTTCACTTGTACCAAGTAAATACATTGAGTTTATAGATAAGGATAGCGGAATTGATTTTGATACCGAAATGAAACGAATTCAAAAAGATTTTAAAGAATTGCTAAAAGAAGAAAAAAACTCGCAAAACCAATTGATTAACGCTTTTAAAATACTTGGATACGAATTATGAGCAAAAAAAATACCATTGAGATTTTAAGAGTCGGGGAAGAAATTTGTAGTCCAAATTTAAATCCCTCCGAATTCGAGAGAATTAAAAATCAAGTAGGCTTAAAATGGATATTAGTATGAAAAAGAAATACAATAAAATAACCGTTTTACAAAATAGTATCACCATTACACCTGATGATTTTATATCGCTAACAGATATGCTTAAATCGAAAGATGGCGATTTTTTTATTTCAGACTGGCTCAGAAATAGAAATACTGTTGAGTATCTTGGTATTTGGGAGAAAATTCATAATCCGGATTTTAATTATGGCGAATTCGCCACAATTAAAAGTCAAGCAGGTTTGAATAGCTATAAAATTAGTGTAAAAGAATGGGTAGCAAAAACCAAAGCAATTGGTTTAACTGCCAAAGCGGGAAGATACGGTGGTACTTATGCCCACAAAGATATTGCCTTTGAATTTGGGATGTGGATTAGTGCCGAATTTAAAATTTATTTAGTTAAAGAATTTCAACGGTTAAAAGATGAAGAGCAAAAACAATTGGGCTGGGATATTAAACGCAACCTCACCAAAATAAATTATAGAATACATACCGATGCCATTAAAGAAAATCTTATTCCTAAACACCTAAGTAAAAAACAAATATTCTTTGTTTATGCTAATGAAGCCGATATTTTAAATATGGCTCTATTCGGTAAAACAGCCAAACAATGGAGAGATGAAAACCCCAAAGAGAAAGGCAATATCCGTGATTATGCTAATGTAAGCCAACTGGTTTGCCTTGCTAATCTCGAAAATCTAAATGCTGTTTTTATTAATGATGGTTTAAGACAGAGCGAAAGACTGGTAAAATTGAATCAAATTGCTATTAGTCAAATGAAAATTTTGTTGTCTGACGACAGAACAAAATTAATTATGAAGGATGAATTATGAATTATGAAGGACAAGATGAAAAAAATATATCAAGACAATAATTCAGCATTCAGCACTCACAATTCAGCATTCAAGAGGTTGGGCAGAAATGTGTAATGTTAAGTTGCCAATCCCCGATATTAAAATACAAGAAGCCATCGTCACTATTTATCACATCTTGGAAACTCGTAAAAAGATAAATGCACAGTTGAAAGATAGCATTAAATCGCTTTGCCCTGTTTTAATGCGTGGGGTTGTGGAGAAATTAATTATGAATGCTGAATTATGAATGCTGAATTGAAGATAGGAGACAGAACTTTTGAATTTGCAGTGCGAATTATTCGCTTGTGTCAATATTTGGAAAAGAAAGACCGCGTATCTCTAACTCTTGCAAATCAATTATTGCGTTCAGGAACTTCAATTGGAGCAAATGCAGAAGAAGCACAAGCAGGGCAAAGTAAAGCAGATTTTATTGCCAAAATGTCTATTTCTCGAAAAGAAGCAAGGGAAACACTTTATTGGCTGAAATTATTAAAAGCAACAAAGCTTGTTGATGAGAATATGATTAGTGAAATAATAAAAGAATCTGACGAATTAGTAAGAATATTAACGAGTATTGTTAAATCTGCACAAAAAGGTAAAAATTATGGAAAATAAAAATTCATCACTCAGCATTCCTTTTATATCAAACCGAAGACGGAAAAGTCAAAATAGAAACACATTTTGAGAATGAAACCGTATGGCTAAATATCGACCAAATAGCAGAACTATTTTAAAAATCCCGTTCTACCATTAACGAGCATATTATTAATATTTATAAAGAACAGGAGCTTGAAAAAGAGCTTTCGATGAGAAAAATCGGAATTTCCGATTTTTCTACCAAGCCTACTAATTTTTATAATCTCGATGTAGTTATTTCGGTGGGGTACAGAGAGATTGAACGCATTTTTATTTAGCTGTTCGCTCAATCGTTTTTAAACTTACAAAAGGAGATGCACCAGGTACAGCACAGATGAACGCAAAAGTTTGTGAAATGATAAAAGATGCTTTGGAAAGTGATGGTGTACAAGAAATATTTAAACTCGGAGATTAGGCAGAAACCGAACAGAACCTTTTTGATGAAGCTTATTTGGCGAAAATTGACAAGATAAAACTTCCGAATACTAAAATTAAGTTACTTCAACAACTCTTGGCAAAAACCATCGGAGAAATAAAGAAAGTCAATAAAGTAAAAGGAATTGATTTTTCTAAGAAGATGCAATCCTTAGTTGAGAAATACAACGAAAGAAAAGAAGATGATGTTTTGTGTAGTGAAGTTTATGAGGAAATGGCAGAACATTTAACAAACCTGATTTGGAAAGTACAAAAGGAGTTTTCCGCAGGTGATGAAATGGGAATCGATTTTGAGGAAAAAGCTTTTTACGACATTTTAAAAGATTTATGTATAAAATATGATTTCAAATATCCAGAGGACAAACTAATTGAATTGGCAAAAGCTGTAAAAGACTTAGTAGATATTCAAGCTAAATTTCCAGACTGGAGCAAAAGAGAAGATATTAAATCGGCTCTAAAAGTCGGACTGATTTTATTACTTGACGAACACGGTTATCCACCAGTAGAAAGAGATGAAGTTTACGTTGAGATATTTGAACAAGCGGAAAATTTTAAAAAGAATAGACAATAAAAATGAAAGCCAACGCTAAAAGCCATACACATTGCCAAGTCGTTCAAAAAGCCCACCACACGAGGCAAAACTTGTCAATAAGTCTGTTTTTTCCAACGCTGATGAAAAGAAAGCACATACCCCCAACAAAGTATATAAATAATTG
>JAYEIY010000001.1:0-4201 GCA_034660375.1 Verrucomicrobiota bacterium | reverse complement strand
TAATAGCATCTCTATCAAAATCACTTCTGCCTGAATAGTAAGCAGGAACATCCTTTAAAAGAGCTTTGCAGGATAACATGGATCTATAATAATCCTCATTCGCAGATTCTGCTCTGGCACGTACCCAATCTGATTTAAGGACATAATCCTTTCTACTCTGCGAACTAAACCAGTTTGTCCCCCGAAGCGCACCCTCTAAATCTTTAACTTCCAAACATACCTCTGAATATTCCAGCCAATACTCTCCCTCTCTTCCCATGCTGACCTCTTTCAGTATCTCAAAAGCTTTTTCTGGTTTTTCTTCTTTACGATAAGATTTTGAAATCATTACCGCAGCCTTTACTTTGTCTGTAATAGAAATATTTCTGCTACTGTAAATACTCTTCAAAATAGAAATAGACCTTTTATATCTACCCCCTTTAAAATAAGTCTCTGCCCGAGCAAAACTTCTTCTCGTATCAGCTCCTGAAATCAATGAATAAAATAAAACCAAAACAAATAAATATCTAATAAAAAAATCCCCTAAAATGGACATAATGCCCTTCCGGGCAAACTTAAAAAGCATAACGACAGAATCATTAACAACAGAATCATTAAAAAGAATAGTTTAAATAAACAATTATTCTGTCGTAAAATCATTCTGTCGACCATGATTCTGTCGTAAAAATTAATAATTAACCATTGTTTCCAACGCTTCCTTTCCATAATAAATCTTCCCATGCACAAAAAAAGCCGGCAAAACTCCCCCATTTGAACCGGCTTTCTTCTCCACCTCAAAAAGCTTCTCATAGCCATTCTTTTTCTCTACATCAACTAACAAAACCTTTTCTTCTTTCAGTCCTAATTCAGACAGTACACGTGGAAGTAAATCATTTTTTATATATTCACATTCTTTGCAATCTGTATTATAGAAAAAATAAATACTCTCTTGAGAATTCGTGTTTTTTATTGCAGATTCAACGTCTTGTTTCACTTTCAGAATATTAAAAGAGTTTTTTAGTTTTGTCTTAGCAGAGTTCTTCTGCTTTTCACTCAAAACTTCCTTTTCTTCTCCTCCCGCCTCAAAACGAACAGGTACAAAATCCGAAAACTCCCAAACCAATTGTTCAAACTCCTCTAAATGGAATTTCAATGGCATCATTTTTTCTATTCGACCCGAATAACCGGATGTATCTGCAATAATTTCTAACAACTTTGATTCTCCAGCAGCAAGTACGTTCCAATCTCGCTTAAGCTCAACACAGGAACATAAACTACGCCAGTAATCAACAAATAAAACAGCATCAGTATTATTTTTAATGAGCACAAACAAATGTTGCCTGTTTTTTCCCAAAGAATCTTCTACATAAAAAATTTCTTCATCCGAACTGTACGTTAGCAGATAATTGTCTCCATCTTTATTAACCGACAATTCAAATCCAGCCTCTTCAGAAACCCGATCTCTGGAACAAGCAGAAAAAAATAAAAGAAAAAATAAAAAATAGTTGAATTATGCAGGAAATACTTTAAAATCATGAAACACCAATTTTGAATTGTAAAATTTCTGAATTAGAATACAAAACGAACTTAAAGAGAAAAAATCACATGTCAAGAAAAAATAAGAAAATCATGTTCTTTTCTACATTGTCTGTTGTAGCACTTACTGTTTGTTTAGTTCTATTTGCTGTTACTGTCCAACTAAAAGCTGACACAATTGGAGATACTCAATGGGTTGATAACGATAATTGTACAGGAGAAGGGACAGGTCCATGTATGAAACAACAAGAATGTCTATCTCTTGATACTGAGTGTAAGTGTATTTGGACTGATGTCTAAAAGATAAAAAGCATATTATTGTACTTATATTAACATTCCGTTCTGCAGATCTTTTTTGGAGTGCCCAAACAATATTTGCACTTTTTAGTTTGTGAAGTACGTTTTCCACTGCAAAGAAACTAAATAAAAAAATAAGGTTAAAATCCATGCAAAAAAAGGACTTCTATTTCACAGCAATACTACTTTCCATTGTTTTAACATCATTTTCATATGCATCCCTCTTACCAAAAGGACTAGCCCTTCCATCAAAACCACGTCTATCTACACCATCCCCTGAAAGAGGTTGTCTCTCATGCAGTCAAAAAAATCAGAAATCCCAACTCTAAGCTCCAGCGCAAAACCTGTCCTCAAAATTAATCTAATGGAATATCGCCCCGTTCCAAACCTACTCCTGCGTGTATCTCTCGGTAAAAATGTTCCCTTCAACCCCACAGAACAATACCAGTTGCTACCAAGAAAAGCTCAAAAAGAAAATAAAAAATTTCTCATTGTAACCATAGGAGACCGATACATAGGCTTCGAAGCAAAAATAGATAAAATCGGAAATACCAAATTCTATTCTGTTAACTATCCGGGATACAGCATTACCCCTAAAAAAGAAAAACTAATTGTCAACGGTGCTGAAGAAGGACTTTTTTATATCTTTGAAACCCCGGATAACGGAACATCCTGGCGCCTGGCACAAATAAAAAGTAGAGAATTTTCAGATAAAATCATTAATTGTACCTACAATAAAAATGGTTTAATGACCCAAATTATCCTAGCAAAAAATGTTTCATACAAAATAGCCTACAAAAACAATCTCCCCGTAAAAGTCCTTGCCCCGGGAGGAACGATCACAAATATAAAGTGGAACTCAAACAGTCACATAAAATACCTAGAAACACTCATTTCTGAAACTCACCCCCTGCATCCCAAAACAAAAACACAAAATAATATTCTCAAAGATGGCTCCTGTATTATACGCTCTATTCATGTAGAATGTGACAGCGAAGGCAGATTAATAACCCTCATAAATTCGACAGGTGAAAAATATTCGGCACGATACTCCGAAGAAATGAATAAAAAAACAAACGAAAAGATTAAATCAGCCTTTGTCACAAGTACTGCTATAAATAAATATGCCAAAACAATACATAACAAAAAAACGCACACACAAAATATTGAAGTGGGATATTTTAATACAAATGAAAAAGGAAAAAAAGTATTTACTCCAAAAGCAGAATACTTCCTGAAAAAGAAAAATAGTACACTCGCAATCTTTTCTAAAACAGTCGACGGAAGAAAAACAATCTTTGAACGCAATCATACAACCATGGGAGAATCAGCAGAAATTGATCCCATGGGATACAGAACTGAATTCACAAGAAATGAAAAAGGTCTTAAAACAAAAATAAAATATCCCGACGGAAGAGAAAAACATATAACTTACAATCCCGAAAATGATAGAAAAATCGAAGAAACAGACGGCTCAAATAAAAAAGTGTCCTACAAATACGCTTCTTCCGGATTACTTCTCGTGAAAAATGAAAATGGTATCATAACAAAGTATCAATATAAAAAACTCTCAAATGATAAAACCAGTCTGAAAACCCAACTACCAGATAAAACAATACACTCATTCGAATATGATAAACTATTCAGAATTACAAAACATACAAAACCAACAGGAGTAACAACCGAATACTCATATATCCCGGGAACAAAGAAATTAAACTTAACCATAACAAAAAGCCCCAAAACAAACCAAAAATGGTACGAAAAATTTAATTATGATGAATACGGCAGACTACTCTCAGCAACAACTCCAGATAAAAAATCAAAATCCTATAAATACAGCTGTTGCCAATTAACATCCGTAACTGATGAATACGGAGCAAAAACGCAGTACAAATACAACGCAAAAAATCAACTCACTGAAAAAATCCTCCCAAACAAAGGAAAATTTACATATTCATATAATAATCAAAATAAACTGAACAAAATTGTCTCACCTGATAATCTGGTCACTGAAAAAGAATATGATGAATTCGGAAATATTACAAAACTCATACAACCCGACGAAACAATCATACTTTTGGAATATAATAAAAATGATAAAGTAACAAAAAAATCCTACTCCGATACAAGACACTCTTACTATCATTACGACGAAGCAGGAAGAATGATTTCTGTCAGAGGTGACTTCTCAAGAAACTATACCTATGAATACAACTCGGAAGGACAACTTGTAAAAGTTACAGATCACGGTCTCCCATACAAACAGAAGGGCAGAACAACACATAAAATCTATGATAATAAAGGCAGACTTGAAAAAAATATTAATCCAGACAACTCTACAGAAACTATCTATTATCAGAAAGGTTCAAACCGCAAGATAGCATCC